>NZ_JBRJGP010000004.1:0-285505 GCF_053628555.1 Roseovarius sp. MBR-79
TAACCTTGTCCATGGATGGCTCCCTTTGTTGGCCGTTTCACAGCACCCAACATGGCACATTGCGATGCCGAAAGCGGGAGCCATCCACTTCATCAGTGGCGTTCGGGGCCTCACTGTTCAAGACGCTGGTCCTGAGCGCGCTCTACGACCTGTCGGACGACCAGATCGAGTATCAGGTGCGCGACCGGCTTTCGGCCAGGACGGTTTCTGGGGCTGGGTCTCGAGGACCGGGTTCCCGACGCCAAGACGGTCGGGCTCTATCGCGAGGGGCTTGCGCAGGCGGGGCTGGTCGAGGCGCTGTTCAGCCAGTTCGACGGCTATCTGGCGCGGCAGGGCTACATCGCGCGGGGTGGTCAGATCCTGGACGCGTCCATCGTGCCGGTGCCACGCAATCGCAACACCCGCGATGAAAACAAGACGATCAAGGGCGGCGACGTGCCCGACGGCTGGGCCGACAAGCCTGCCAAGCGGTCGCAGAAGGATATCGACGCGCGCTGGAGCGAGGAGGATCAGAAAACAGTCCGGGGGGGCTGTTTTCCCGACGAACGATGTCGCCTGCGGCGAGGGTTGGCGCGCGCATCTGCTCGACCCAGGCGCAGAACGCGTCGGCGTCCATGGCACCCTCGATCAGCATCGGGGCGTCGATCCGGTCGTTGCGCAGCCCTGCGATGAAGGTGTTGTTGCGCCAGTGCCCATGCGGGACGGTCCCGATGCAGGGGGCACCGCGTGCCCCACGTCCGCATCACCGGGTCATCCTGGTGTCGAGCCCGCTTTCGTCAATGAACTCCTCGAAGAACCATGTGGTATGCGCCAGGTGCCATTTGGGCGGGCTGGCCTCTTCCATGGATTGCAGCATCGCATCCTCGGGGGTGAGCGGCGCGGCCAGATGCACGCACGGTCTGCGTGCGGACCTCCGCTAAGAGGGTGATCATGTCATCCGGGACAGGTGCGGTGAGTGTCATTCCGTGTCGCCTCTGCGTCGTCACGCGGTGCCGTGCGCTTTCGATGTATCGAGAAATCCGGCGATATGACCGGCCACCGCTTGTGGCTGTTCCTCCATGATCCAATGCGCGGCCCCCTCAATCCATTCCAGCCGCGCGCCGGGGATCGTGTCGGCCAGACGCCGCGCATAGGCGGGTTTCTGGAACGGGTCCTTGTCCCCCCAGAGCACAAGCGTGGGGATATCGAACGCTTCCAGCTCCCGCGCGATGGCCATGGTATATTCGGGATTGAGGCGCCGGAAATTGCGGAACAGCGCCGCCTTGCCGTCCTCCCCCTTCCAGGGGCGCAGGATGATCTCCATCGCCTCGGGGCTCAAGCCCTCCTTGGAGGCCACGCCCTGGGGCAGAAAATCGATCATCATCTTGCCGAAGGCATCAAGGCTCATCTCCGCCTCGGCATGCGGGTCTAGCAGGGGCTCGAATTCCGGGATGGGCCAACTGTCGAAACAGATGGCACTGAGCAGGATCAAGCGGTTGATCCGTTCAGGGTGCCGCGCCGCGAGGATCTGCGCCACGCCGCCACCGATGTCATGCGCCGCCAGATCGACACGGGCCAGACCGAGCGCATCGAGAAAGCCGCGCAGGATGCGCGCCTGCGCGGCGATCGAGACATCGGCGCGCGCGGGCTTGTCGGACTGGCCATAGTTCAGCATGTCAGGCGCGATCACCCGGCGGGACTTTGCGAGCTCCGGGATCACCGCGCGCCACAGGAGGCTCGACGTCGGGATGCCGTGCAACAGGACCAGAGGCGGGCCCGCGCCCTCGTCGAGATAGGCGATGCGGTGGCCTTCGACCATTGCGAAGTGATGGGTCGGGGTGACGTCGCTCATTCGATTTTCCTTTCCTATTGGGCCGCCATCCGCGCGGATCAGCGGTATTCCGGGTTTGGGTGGTCGAAGCGGCAGCCATCGTCCCAGGCGCTGCGCTGGTTGCCATGCGCGGGGATGCCGCCCCAGTCGCCGAGAATGCGGGCCATGTGCATCAGGTTCCACGTCATGAAGGTGGCGTTGCGCTGCGTGAAATCGTTCTGCGGCCCGTTTGATCCGTCATCGGCATAGGACGGCCCCGGCCCGGCCTCGCCGATCCAGCCGGCATCGGCCTGCGGCGGAATGAGATAGCCCAGATGTTGCAGCGCGTAGAGCACGCTCATCGCGCAATGTTTCACCCCGTCCTCGTTGCCGGTGACAATGCAGCCGCCGACGCGACCGTAATAGATGGACTGATCCTTGTCGTTCAGCTTGCCGGAGTCGGCATGGAGCCGTTCGATCAGGCGACGGCAGACCGAGCTTTCCTCGCCCAGCCAGATCGGCGTGCCGATGATGAGGATATCGGCGGCCATGACCTTGGCGCACAGGTCCGGCCAATCGTCGGTCCTGAACCCATGTTCGCGCATATCAGGGTAAACGCCGGGCGGCAGATCGAAATCGACCGGGCGCAGCATCTCGACCGCGATGCCATTGGCCTGCATGATCGCGCGCGGCACCTGCAGCAGCGCATCGGTATGCGACGGCTGCCCCGACGGCTTGAGCGTGCAGTTGAGGATAAGCGCCGTGAGATGCGAGAAATCCATCTCGTGCTCCTCGCAGAGCCGTTCTTGAACCGTGTTGAGGGTCATGGGGTGTGTCCGATCTGTCGGGTCCGCGTCACGCCTGCACGCGATCCTTGACGAATATGTGATAGGTCGCCCCCAGCACCGCGCCGAAAATCACGTGCAGCATGAGCGTGGCGAGTGGAACGATCAGCAGATCGGATGCCATTTCGACCCCGAACAGCCCCTTGCCCATCATCGGCATGAGCAGGGTCATCATCGCGGCCCAACCGACGATGCCGAGGACGATACCCTTGAGCGCGGCTTTGTTCACATCGCCGCCCTGTGACAAGCGGCTGAACACGACGCCATACCCGATGCCGATCACGACATGCGCGACCCATCCCATCGCGGCCCCCGTGCCCATGGTCGCCGCGAGCATCGCGATCACGTTGAGATCGGGCATGACGCCCATCATCCCCTTGACGATCATCAGAAGTGACAGAACGCCCGTCGCGATCAGCCCTGCGGCTATTCCGGCGGTAAGTGGGGTCATCTGAGCCTCCTTTTCTTGCATCAGAGTGTGGCAAAACCTTAACGGATAATCCAAGCTGCGGCTTTCAGGTCCCGAACGCTTCGCACAACCCGTGAGGCGATCTTGACACGGGCGCACGTGCGATGTCGGCTCAATCCGGTGCGCTTTTCGCCTTTGGCGGGTGCAGCAGCGCCGAGATGAAGTCCTTGACCGAGGACAGGATTTCCCCCGAGGCCTGATCGCGGCGAAAGCGGGACGGGTCCACACCGAGCGCCTTGCGGAAGGCGCGCGAAAAGTGGCTGCGGCTGGAATAGCCGATCGCGCTTGCGATGGCGCCCACGGGCAAATCGGTCTCGACCAGCAGCAGGGCCGCGCGATGCAGGCGCAGGCGGACATCGAAATCGGCCACCGTGACGCCCATTACGTCGAGAAACCGGCGCTGGAATGCGGCGCGGCTCATGCCTGCCAGATCGGCGAGCGCGTCGGATGACAGACGCTCTTCGCCCGCGTCGATCATGGCCCCGACGGCACGGGCGATCCGCCGGTCGCGCAGCGACAGGATCCACGAAAAATCGGCACCGCCTTCCTGCAACTGTGCGCGGATCAGCAGGACAAACGCCTGTTTCAACAGCGCCGAGGCCAATGCGCGGGTGCCAAAGCGGGGGGTGCGCAACTCTTCCACCAGTTCCTCGAAAATCGCAGGGACGCGGGCGGTGTCGGGAAACCGGAACACCATCGGTTCCGTCAGGCCGGAAAATAGATCAGCCTGATGCAGATACCGCCCGGCAATCGTGGCGCAGGCGGTGCGCAAGACCGGGGTGTCGCCCGCGTTGATCCGCAGCAACCCCTCGGGCAGGACGCGGAATTCGGACATTGCCTCCTGATGGCGCGGACTATAGCCCGGTGCCTGCAATTCGTGGCGCCGAGCCGCAGGGATGATTACAAGTGCGCCGGGTCCAAGCGGCTGTGTCACCCCGCCGAGTTGGCCTTCTCCCTCCAGTACGTAATGAAACATCGGCATTTTCATCGGGCCAAGCCCAAGCCGCCAGCGATCGGCCACCTCGCAGATCGCAAACGCATCCACGCGCGCATCCAGATGGATGAGCAGCTGATCGATCATCTGGCCGGTTTGCATGACAGTCCCTCGCGCGATGCAGATCTCCTTTGGGAACTAGAATTTATTCTGAGCCGTATTGAAAGCGGCAAGGATCGATCATATACACTTAGTTATTCTAAATAAAGGGAGTGTCGCCAGAGCGACAGCCCGGCGACGCCCATCCACGTCAAGTATCATTAATTATATATTTTTCGTTTATTTAATAGCTTACCCCCGGCACTATCATCGACCGTCGCAGCACTAGCTCTTTGATTTTTTATTTAGTCATGCTATATATCAAGGATACTTCGTGCGGCCACGTCTGGACGCTCGCAACGACACGAAAGGCAGATATGACCGGAAAAAACCCAGACAAAGGCTACGTGGCGATCCTCGGCTGGTCGCTGAACGCCATCGACGCCATCGACCGCTTTGACCGCCGCTACGTGATCGTGGCACCCCCTTGGGCCGAGGAGTATGCGCGGGCCAACGACATTCCCTTCATCGCCTGGGATTTTTACCGGCTGAACGAGCGGTCGCACGAAATCGCGCAGATCCTCAAGGAAGAGGGCTGCGATGTGGCAATCCCGCTTTACGAGGAAACCGTGGAATGGGCCGGGGCGATCAACTCGGTCCTGCTCGACAATCCGCGCCTTCTGGGCCAATCCATGCTGTTCCGCGACAAGTCGCTGATGAAACGGCGCGCTCAACTGGCCGGTATCCGCGTGGGCATTTTCGAGGAGGCGGACAATCACGCCGATGTGGTGCGCTTTCTCAAGCGTGTGAACCAGACCTTGCTCAAGCTTGACGGCGACCCGAACGACCCGATCCACTTCAAGGCCTTCGACAAGGCCGGGTGCCTTGGCCACCGCACGATCCGCACGGTCGAGGATGTGGATTCAATCTCGGAGGACGAGTTTCCGGCCCTGCTGGAAAGTCATCTGGACGGATGGGAATTTGCGGTGGAGGCATGGATCAAGGATGGCAAGATCCAGTTTCTCAATATTTCCGAATACGTGACGCTTGGCTATTCCGTCTTTGTGCCCGCGACGCCAGAGCTTGAATCCTGGCGGCCGCGCATCGAGGACGAGATCAACAAGCTGATCAAGGCATTCGACATCGACTTCGGCTTCATCCACCCCGAATATTTCGTGACCAGCGACGGCACGATGTATTTCGGCGAGGTGGCCTATCGTCCGCCGGGGTTCAACGCGCTGGAACTCATCGAGCGAGCCTATGGCTTCAACGGCTATCAGGGCATCGTGCTGGCCTTCGACCCCAAGGCCACGCAGGACGAGCTTGACGCCTTCTTCCCGACCCCGGTCAAGGATTCCAAGGGCCATGCCGGCTGTTTCGGGGCCTATCCGCGCAGGCGCGTGGTCGAGCGGATGGAAATCCCCGAGATCACCGCCAACGATCCCTATTTCGAATTCCACGAACTGGCCCAGCCGATGGAGCAGAAGGTGACAAAGCGCACCGCTTTCGGTACCCATTGGGGGTTGGTATACTTTTTTGGCGAGGATCCGCACCGCTTGCGCGACCTGCTGAAGGCACAGGAAGAGCTGGATTTTTATGTGTGATCCGGTTGGCGGGAATTTCGGATGAGCGAACAGCATCACGGTGACGAGGCTGGGCGCCTTGTCGCCACGCTTCAAAGGCCGCTGGAAAATCTCGAGCAGGCCCGCCCCTTTGCCAAGCCGCGCTTTCAGGCGCAGGTGCTTGATGTGGCGGGGCGGTTGCTCGCTGTGCCCGGCGGGCTGGAGCGTCTGCACGCGCTTGCCCCCCGGATGGATGCGGCGGGGCTCTTTGCCGGGTCCGACTGGGATGCACCCGCCAACCTGTTGCCGGGGCTTGTCGCGGGCACCTTTGACCACGGCGTGCAGGCATCAGTGACGGTCGAGGCCGTCAGCCTGCTGCGCCTGCTGGCCGTGGCCAAGGGCGAGGCCGAGCATCCCGGCATCCACGCCGCCGCGGCGCGGCGGTTCCTGACGCAGGTTCTGGCGCTCAACATGCGGCGGTTCTTTGGCGCGACGGACGAGGCGGCGCGCGCGGCGGGCGCGCGGCAGGCGACGATTGATGCGCTGTTTCAGTATCTCGCGGATCATGTCGGGTTTCAGGACGTGTTGGGCGAACTGGTCGACGAGATCTGGCGCATCCTGCGGCAACGGCCCATCCAGGTGGCCCATGTCAAGGACATGATCGCGCAGATCGCCATCACCCTCAGCGAACGCGGTGGCGAGATCGGCGACCGGCGTCTTGGGGCCGACCGGCTGGTCTCAGCCCTGTTCGGCCCGACATCGGCCTGCCTCGGTGATCCGGGGCTCGATACCTATCGCCAGCGTCTTGCCGTGATGGATGAAAGCGACCTGCGCCACGAGGCGCAGGGGCTGGCGCGCGCCATGCACGATACCGGCCTCGTGTCGGATTATCACGCGGCGTTCCTGACATGGGTGCTCGATACCGAACATGACGGCATGATCGCCGATACGCTTGGCCTTGGCACCACCGGGCGCGACTGTCTTCAGCACCATCGCGGCCTTGTCATCGAGGTGATCCGCCGCGCGGTGCGGCCCGAAACCGCGCAGGCGCTTTACGGCATGTCGCTCATGCTCGATCGCGGGATCCTGCATTACGCGCCGATTGCGCCTGCGCTGAGGCGTTTGTTGACGTTGGAGCCCTGCGCGGCGGTGGCCGAACGCCTGTCGATGGCAGGGTTGCACGCGGCCCCGCCCGCCGATCTACTGCTTGCGGGCTGTATTCAGGTTCTGGGCCAGCCACTGGGGGTGGGGCAGGGCGCAAACCCGACCTGTCAATCGGCCCGCGCCATCGCGATGTGGGGGCAGAACGATCCCGATTACCTGCTGCATCTGGTGACGCAGGCCGCGCGCATCGATACGGTGATGATGCATTTCGAAGGGCACGCGATCAATTCCGGCGCTCTGCCCGCGGGTCTGGCCAGCGGCGCGCCGCTTGATGCCGATCCGGTCTCGGTGGTTCTGGTGCCGCATCTCGACCGCATCTATGCCGAAATGGGCCGCCTGTGCGCCGACCGCAACGACGATCCGCATATCTGGATCAACCCGGAATTTCACGGCTGGTGGGTGGGCCGGTCCTGCGCGGTGGCCGTGGATGTGCCCACCGGCGCGCTGGCCGCCATCGAGGATTTCATCGCCCGCTTTCACGGTGCCTATCACCCCGACTATAACGGTGGCGAGCCGGTGATCCACCCGCAACCCGCAGGCATTGCCGCGACTGACGCCGCCGGTCGCTTCATCGGCTGGCACGCCATCACCATCCTGCGCGTCGCCCGCGACCGCGAGGGCGTGATGCGGGTCTATTTCTACAACCCGAATAACGATTCGGGGCAGGATCTGGGCGACGGCGCGCTGGTCTCGACCCATGGCTGTGGCGAGCGCTTCGGCGAGGCTTCGCTTCCGTTCGAGATCTTCGCCTCGCGTCTCTATCTGTTCCATGAGGATGCGATGCGCCCGGCGCTCACGCTCCGCCCTGAAAGCGATATTCTCGACCGCGTCGCGACGATGGCCCGCAGGACATGGGCCGCCGGACGCCACGAGATCAGCGGCGAAGCCATCTCGCGCCTCGCCGCTACGGAAGGCCACCCGGATTTTTGACCTTCGCCGCTGTTTTTGTGAAGCTGCCAGATCACGTGGCGGGTCGTGTCTCGAATCTGGTGGAAATTCTCCGGCGGCGTTTTCCGGGTAGGTTGATTTGGGCCTGATCAGGCGGCGAGGTCAAGGGTCATGGGCGTAATCGGCTTGTCGAGGGTTTGCCAGCCGTCGATCTTGCGCATGGTGATTTGACCAGCAGCCAGCAGCGCCCAGAGCAGCATCGGCACGGTCTCGGCGCAAGGAAACACGGTCTTGCCCAGCCCCATATCGTCGGCCAGCACACCGCCGAACCCGGCAGCGAGCAGGTTGCCCATCCATGCCGCCCCATAGGCCTGATAATCGCGCAACTGCGCCTTCAGCCCCTTGGGGGCCTCAAAGGTTTTCGCCTCGGCCAGCGTCTGAAGGCTGCGCGCCAGCGGCAGGACTCCGGCCTTGTCGGCAAAGCGGATATCGTTGCCCGCCAGCGCCTCTTCGACCAGTCGCGCGACAGTGGCGTCAGAGGGGTGCAGCGCGCCAAGCTCGGCATGATGGGTCAGAAAGAGATGCAGCAAGGGCGCAAGCGGGCTGAGGCGAAAGGGCCATCTTGGCGTCTTGATCACCTCCCACCCGTCGCGGCGCAAGGCAGGCAGGGTGCGAAAGGCGAAATCCAGTGCCTCGCGCCCGGTCGATATCTCAAGGCTGTGCATGTTCATCTCGCCATCGGCAAAGACGAAATCGCATGTCATCATCCGCTCGCCCGGCCAATGGAATTCCAACTCCTCCACCCGCAGCGCCCCCGCCCGCATCAGCGTGGTGGCGCAGGCCCGTTCCCAGTCGGGGTCACGCGCCAGCGTCACGATCTGGCCCTCTTCAAGCCTGCGCGGATCGTCCCCATCCTCGGGGGCCTCCTGCCCGTCATAGACAAAGCGCACGGTGAGCGTCGGCAACAGCACCGAATTGCCCCAATAGCGCGAACCATCGCGGGCGGTCTCGGCCCCAAGCGTGAGCCGCGCGATGCGTTGTGTCGCTGCGCGCCGGATCTGGCGTGGCGCAGCAGGGGGCGGCAGGTCGAGCCCGCCAAGCGTAGCGGGCAGCGCCGTGGCAAGCGTGCCCGCCTCATGCGGGGCGATCTCGGGGCTGGCGGCCACAAGGTGCAACACCTCCGTGTCGACCGCCTGCGCCAGCGCCCCGATCTGCCCCTTTCCCTTGTCGAGCCAGAGCGCGTCCCCGTCCATCCCGCGCAATTCCAGCGGCTGGCCGCTCTCATCCTCGAACCCCAGCCTCTGATTGCCATCCGCCGCCATCTGCCAGGCAAGCCGGGGCGTCGGGCACGCCGCCGAGCAGGCCAGATGCGCCTCGGGGGCGTTGTCATGCAGGAACCGCCCCGTGTCGCAAAGCCGCTGGATCAGGGTAAGAACATCCTTGCCCTTGGGTCGGATGAGGTCGGGTAGGCCATAGCTGTAATGCGCCTCCCACAGGCGCGCCTGCGCCAGGGCTGCGAGAAGGTCGAGATCCAACGGACGGATGAACTTGGCCGGGGTGGCCCCTTGCAGCCCGCGCAGCGCGTCATAGCGCCGGATGGACCGGTTGAGCGCGGTGCCCGCCGCATTGATCCGGCCCTTGTAGATGTCGATCTTGACCTTCGGGTCTTGCGGCATCAGCACATAAAGCAGCCGTTCCTTCACCGTGTCCGGGTAATCCTCGGGCGGCATTTCCGGCAGTGTCGGGGCGGTGCTCTCCTTGATCCGGCGCAGCCAGCCCTGCACCGGTGCCGCAAGTCCTGATGCGGCGCGACGGGGGCCGCCCTGCTCCGCGTCCCATGTCACGAGGGCGGCAGCCACATGTTTGCAATTATATCCGACCGGGCAGGAACACATGCCATCGACCAGCCCGTGATCCAGCGTCATCCGTTGCTGATAGCTCTGCCCGCGCCCGTTCGACACCCGCGCCCGGAGCGCACCATCGGGCATCGCCTCGACCGACACAACAAATCCTCGGCGCGCATACTCACGCCCCCGCGCCAAACAATCGGTCCGGATTTCCGCGACCACCTCTGGGCGGACGGGCGCTGCGCGGCGGGGGCTGCACCCCTGATTCCGCGCAAGGGAACTGCGCCTTGATGGCAGCAAGAGGCCATTCACGCCCCCTGCCGCACCGCCCCGCGCCGCATGGCAGACCGCATCATCATGGGGCAAAACCTGTCAGCCACCGACCGCGCGCGGCCCCATCCCGACGGGGTCAGGCCCCCGGTGTCCAGCCCGAGACGGCCTTGACCTCGAGGAAGTCCTCGATGCCCCATTTGCCGCCCTCGCGCCCATGGCCCGATTGCTTCATGCCGCCGAAGGGCGATCCCGCGCTGCGCGACTTGCCGTTCATCTCGACCATGCCCGAGCGCAAGCCGCGCGCAAGGCGATTGGCGCGCGCGGGATCGGCGGTCTGGACATAGTTGGTCAGGCCGTAAGGCGTGTCATTGGCGATGCGCAGCCCCTCCTCCTCCGTATCAAAGGACATGATCGACAGGACCGGGCCAAAGATTTCCTCGCGCGCGATGGTCATGTCGGGGGTGACATCGGCAAAGACCGTAGGCCGCACGAAGAAGCCGCGATTAAGCCCGTCGGGGCGGCCCAGCCCGCCCGCCACAAGCCGCGCGCCCTCGTCGATGCCGGTCTGGATCAACCCTTGGATCTTGTTGAACTGCGTCTCGTTGACGACCGGGCCGATATGGCCGCCCTCTTCATGGGCGGGGCCGACCTTGATCGCGGCGGCGACCTCGGCGGCCTCTTCTACCGCGCGGTCATAGCGCGACCGTTCCACCAGCATCCTTGTGGGGGCGTTGCACGATTGGCCGGTATTGTTCATGCAGTGGATCACGCCGCGCTTGACCGCCTTGTCGTCGGCATCGGCGAATATGAGGTTCGCGCCCTTGCCGCCCAATTCGAGGCTGACGCGCTTGAGCGTGTCGGCGGCGGATTTGGAGATGAGCCGACCGGCGCGCGACGATCCGGTGAAGCTGATCATGTCCACATCCGGATGCGCCGAAAGCTGGCTGCCCACGCCCGGGCCGTCGCCGTTGACGAGGTTGAACACCCCCTTGGGCAGGCCCGCTTCATGGATCACCTCGGCGAAGATCAGCGCGTTGAGCGGCGATTCCTCGGAGGGTTTCAGCACCATGGTGCAGCCCGCGATCAGCCCCGCGATGACCTTGAGGGTGATCTGGTTCTGCGGCCAGTTCCATGGCGTGATCATCGCCACCACGCCGACGGCCTCGTGGATGATGCGGTCATTCGGGGCGTGATCGCCGAGCGGTTCGTCGAATTTGAAGGCGCGCGCGGCGGTCAGGAAATTGGTGATGTGCCAGGTCCCCGAGGGCACCTGGCTTTTGCGGGCCATGTCGATGGGCGCGCCCATTTCCATGCTGGTGGCCTGGGCCAGATCCTCGGCGCGGCTCTCGTAAACCTTGAGGATTTTCTCGACATGGGCGATGCGCTCCTCGGGCGGGGTGGCCATCCATGCCGGGAAGGCCGCGCGCGCGGCGGCGACGGCGGCATCGGTATCGGCCTGCCCGCCCAGCGAGATCACCGCGCACGCCTCTTCGGTCGAGGGGTTGATGACGGCGTGATCGCGGCCAGAACGGGGCTTCTGCCAAGCCCCGTCAATATAGAACATCTTTTTCTCGATCATGGTTGACCTCCGTGGATTTGGCGGCACTCTGTCAGCGGTAATCGCGCGCCGCAAGGTCGGATCATCCGGCCTGCGGGAGATTTGATCAAATTCCCGCGCGCGCCCTCAAAAGAAGGAGGCTTACATGGCACTTCGCATCAACGACACGATCCCCGATCTGACGGTCGAGACCGATCTCGGGACGTTTTCGCTGCACGACTGGATCGGGGATAGCTGGGCGATTCTGTTTTCGCATCCCAAGGATTTCACGCCTGTTTGCACGACCGAATTCGGCGCCGTCGCGCGGCTGTCCGATGAGTGGGAGAAGCGTGGCACCAAGGTGATCGGCGTCTCGGTCGATGGCGTCGAGGATCATCGCAAATGGAAGGGCGATATCGAGAAGGTCGGCGGTGCCGCGCCGCGCTTCCCGATCATCGCCGATGACGGGCTGGCGGTCTCCAAAGCCTTCGACATGCTGCCCGCCGAGGCCTATCTGCCCGACGGGCGCACGCCCGCCGACAGCGCCACGGTGCGCTCGGTCTTCATCATCGGACCGGACAAGCAACTGAAGCTGTCGATGACCTATCCGATGACGGTGGGGCGCAATTTCGCCGAAGTGCTGCGCGCGCTCGACGCGCTTCAGACCACGGCGAAACACGGCGTGGCGACGCCTGCCGACTGGACCATCGGGCAGGATGTCATCGTTCCACCCTCGGTGAATGACGAGGCCGCGCGCGCGAAATTCGGCAGCTTCGACGCGGACCTGCCATATCTGCGCCGCGTGAAACTGCCGGGATAGCAGGTGCCGGGTGGCGGGATCTGGACCAACCGGACCCCGCGCACCCCGCTCCCCTGTCAATCCGAGCCGCGGATGACGGTCTGGGGATTGACCATGCGTTTCTGGAACAACCAGACCGCAATCGCCGTTCCCAGACCGATGAAGTCGGTAAACCACCCTTGGGCGATCATCGACAGCGCCGCAACCAGCAGAACGATCCGCAGCGGCCAGGCCAGCAGGCCGAAGAACCAGCCCTGCACCGATGCCGACAGCATGAAGATGCCAAGCGAGGCCGAGACCACCACGTGAATGATCTCTCCCCAGCTACCATCCATCAACAGGGCGGGCGAGGAGAAGAACATGAACGGCACCACGAAGGCCGCCAGACCGATGCGAAAGCTTTCCACGCTGGTCTTCATCGGGTCCGACTGCGCGATGGCCGCGCCCGCATAGGCGGCAAGCGCCACCGGCGGGGTAATTGCCGACATCACCGCATAGTAGAAGATGAAGAAATGCGCGGTGAGCGGCGGAATGCCCATCTGCACAAGTCCGGGGCCGATCACGCTCGCGGCCACGGCATAGGCAGCGGTCGTGGGCATTCCCATGCCGAGAATGATCGAGACGATCATGGCGAAAAAGAGCGCGATCGCCTGGTTCTGATCCGCCATCCCCAACAGCATCGAGGAAAACCGCGTCCCGATCCCGGTCAGCGCGATGACCCCGACAATGACCCCGGCCGCCGCGCAGACCGCGACAAGCTGAAGCGTCATCTTGGCCGCGATCTCGAAAGCGTAAAGGATCTGCCCTGGCCCCATCCGGTAGGGGGTCAGCCACGACACGACAGCCGCCGCCGCCATCCCGTAAGTCCCCGCGCGGATCACCGAATAGCCCGCAAACAGCGCCCCGATCAGGATGAAGATCGGCAGGAACAGGAACGCCTGCCGCGCCAGCCGGTCAAAACGCGGCAATTCAGAGCGCGGCAAGCCCTTCATGCCGTATTTCAGCGCGTTGAGGTCGACGTTGAAATAGATGGATGCGAAATACAGCAGCGCCGGGATGATCGCGGCGGTCACGATCTCGGAATAGGGGATGCCGGTGATCTCGGACATGATGAAGGCACCCGCCCCCATGATCGGCGGCAGGATCTGCCCGCCCGATGAGGCTGCGGCCTCGACGCTGGCGGCGGTCTGGGGCTTGTAGCCAACCTTCTTCATCAGCGGGATCGTCAGTGATCCGGTGGAGACCACGTTCCCCGCCGACGTGCCGTTGATCATCCCCATCAGCCCCGAGGAGAAGATCGCCACCTTGGCCGGACCACCCCGTGCGCCCCCCGCGACCGCAAAGGCGAAGTTGACGAAATATTCGCCCACGCGGCTTGCCTGAAGAAAGGCCGCGAAGGTCACGAAGAGGATGATATAGGTCGAGGAAATCGCCGTCGTCGGCCCGAGAATGCCCTGATCGGTGTAAACATAGCTGAAGAACCGCGTCATCGTGTAACCGCGATGTTGCAGGATGCCCGGCAGCCACGGCCCGACAAAGGCATAGAGCACGAAGATCCCGGCAATCACCACCAGCGCCAGCCCCGCCAGCCTGCGGGTCAATTCAAGGATCAGCACCGTGCCGGCAAGGGCCGCATACATGTCCGCCTGTTTCGCCAGCCCGGTTCCGGCCCGCAGCCGCAGGAACGGCGCGTGAAAGATCAGATACATCGCCACCGTGGTCGCCGCGAGCGCAAGAAAGAGGTCCGCCATGTCGAAATGCCCGCGCCGCCGGTCAGGCCAGAACCAGCCCACGACGATAAGCCAGGCACTCCCCGCGACAAGCGGCAGGCCGAACGTCCAGACGGCCGTATTGGCCCCGGCGGCCTGATCGACCCCCTGCCCCGTGATCCAGAACAGCAGAACCTGCGCGAAGGCGAGGGTGACGGCCAGAGCGCCGGGCAGGATCGCCAGCATCCGGCGCGGATCGGCCTGCCCGGGCCGGTCTTCGGAGAAGAGCGTGGAGGAATAGAGCAAAAATCCCAGCGCCAGACCGCCGCCCACATGGATCAGCCGATAGCGCCATGGCTCCGTCAGATCGATGGAGTTAAGGCCCAGAAAATCGGTGATGCGGTCATGCAGACCGTTCATCACCCCGACATGAAACACCGTATAGGCGATGCACAGGATCGCCGCGATCAGGCCAAGCTGGCCAAGCGGCTTGCGCTGGTTCGCGGTGAAGATCTCGGCATCGACCCCATCGGCGATGGCGTCTGGCACCGGTGATGGCGTCGCCGCCGGTCTTGCGGATTGCGCGGTCATGGTTCAGGTCTCCTCCACCCTCAAACTCGCCCGCCCCGACACGCGCCGGAGCAGGCAGGGGCAGGCCCGGAGCCCGCCCGTGTGACTCCCCTCTGGGTCAGCGCAGGTTGTCGGGGATGGTGATGCCCTTTTCCTCGAAATACCGCACGGCACCGGGATGGAACGGCATGAAGGTGTTCTTGTCCCAGTTCTCGACCAGCGTCTCGCGGGCGGCGGCGTGGATCTGGACCATGCGCTCGGGATTATCCATGGCAAGCTTCGTGATCTCGTAGGCGAGGCTCTCCGGCATTTCCTCATGCGCGATGGTGAAGTTCCACATCGCGACCGTGTTCTGATCGTAATCATGCCCGGCATAGGTGCCCGCCTTGATGGTCAGCGGGGCGAAGGCCGGGAATGCTTCCTTGATCTTGGGCATTTCCGCGTCGTTGAAGCCGAACATCACCACGTCCTGGCTGGCCGCCAGTTCCGCGAAGGCCGAAATCGGCACACCCGCCGCAAAGGCGAAGGCGTCGATCAAGCCGTCCTGCAACTGGCCGGCGGAATCCGAGGCACCCGCATTCGAAACCGTCGCGTCAACGCCAAGCACCTCGAGGAACTGTGGCCAATAGGTGCCGGGCGTGCCGCCGGCCGGGCCGACGCCCACGCGCTTGCCGGCCAGATCCGACACCGAGGTGATGCCCGACGAGCGCAGCGCAATCACCTGGAACGGGGTCTGATACATCGGGAAGAGCGCGCGGATCGAGCGGTGCTCCAGCCCCGGCGCGAGTTCCGACTTGCCGTTCCACGCATCATAGGCGGGGCCCATCGTCACCTGACCCATGAGGTGATCACCGGTCTCGACCAGGGTCACGTTCTGCACCGGGCCGCCGGTCACTTCACCGCTTGCGGCAATGCCGAGTGATTCGGAGATGAAGCTGGCGAAACCGTTGCCATAGACGAAATAGGTGCCGCCCTGGCTTGCCGTGCCGATGGTCAGGCTGTTGGGCCATCCGGCCCTGTCCTGCGCCAGCGACGCCGTGCCAAGCGACAGGGTAGCAGCGGCCGCAATGGCCGCGATAAAGCGGTAGGTCATGTTGCTCCTCCCAGAGTCTTTCATCGTTTCAACCGCCATCCCGGACGGAATGACGCTGCATCCATCAAATCAGATTCCACGCACCGATCAACCGCCACGGCAGGGATGTGGCGCATATTCGGCACCCCGCGCGTCAGAATGGGTGGAAAAGGGGACATCGCGGCCCGCTTATGTCACCGAATGGGATCGTCCGTCGGTCAGCCGCCGTCGCCATCGGCAAGAAAGTCGGTCCTGTCGATCCCGAGTTTCTGGATTTTCTCGTAAAGCGACTTGCGGCTCAGGCCGAGGGATTCGTAGACCGGCCGCAACGCCCCGCCATGGGCGGCAAGCGCCGCCTCGATCTCGCGCCGCTCGAACGCGGCGACACGATCCGCGAGCCGTGCGGGCAGAGCCGCGGTCTCGCCTGCCACATCAAGCCCGAGCCCAAGCGCGAAGCGATCCGCGGCATTGCGCAATTCGCGCACGTTTCCGGGCCACGCGCGGCTGCCGAGCGCGGCCAGGAATGCCGGGGGCACCTCGGGCACGGTGTCGATGCGATGCCGCGCGGCGGCCTCGGTCAAAAGGCGCAGGAAGAGCAGCGCGATATCCTCGCGCCGCTCCTCCAGCGCAGGCACCTCGAGCGTGACCACATTGAGACGATAGAGCAGATCGGCGCGGAACCGCCCGGCCTCGACCTCGGCCATCAGGGGCACGCGGGCGGTGGCGAGGATGCGGATATCCAGCCGGTGTTCCTCGTTCGATCCCAGACGGCTGACCACCCTGTCCTCGATCACCCGCAGAAGCTTGCCCTGAAGCGGCGGCGGCAGCGCCGCGATATCGTCCAGCAGCACCGTGCCCCCGCGCGCATGTTCGAACTTGCCCGCGCGGGCGCGCATCGCCCCGGCAAAGGCCCCCTGCTCATGGCCGAACAGCTCGCTTTCGATAAGGTGCGGCGGGATCGCGGCGCAGTCGATCACCACCAGCGGATGACGCGCCCGCGGCGACAGGTCGTGCAGGGCGCGCGCGACCACCTCCTTGCCCGATCCGGTTTCGCCCACGATGAGCACATCGGTTTCCGCAGGACCGATGGTGCGCAACCGTCGGCGCAGGTCGATCATCGCCTTGGAGCGCCCGATCAGACGCTGCTCCAGATCATCGGCTTGCCCGGCAGCCGCGCGCAACACCCGGTTTTCCAGCACCAGCCGCCGGAAATCCACGGCGCGGGCGACAAGCTCTGTCATCTGGCTGGCCGAAAAGGGCTTCTCGATGAAATCATGCGCCCCCTCGCGCATCGCCCGCACGGCCAGTTGCACATCGCCATGCCCCGTCATCAGGATCACCGGAATTTCCCGGTCGATCTCGTGCACCCGGCTCATCAGGGTCAGGCCGTCCATTCCCGGCATGCGGATATCGGTCAGCACCACGCCCGGAAAGCCGAAGCTTACATAGTCAAGCGCCCGCTCGGCCGAGGCCGCATCCTGCACCTGATGACCCGCAAGATCGAGCGCCTGCACCGTCGAGGCGCGCAGGTCCACGTCGTCATCGACCACGAGAACATGCACGGGCGGGCGTCCCGCCGTCACGCGGCGGCCTCGGCCTGGGGCTGTGCGGCGGGCAGGCGCACCTCGAAGGCGGCCCCCCCGAGGGTGCCCGCGACAAGCGTGATGTCCCCGTCGAAATCCTTGACGATGTTATAGGTGATCGACAGGCCAAGCCCCAGACCGTTGCCAACGCCCTTGGTCGAGAAGAACGGATCGAAAATGCGCGGCGCAATGTCGGGCGGCACGCCCGGCCCGCTGTCCTCGACCCGCAGGATGACGGCATCGCCGTCGCCCCGGGCGCTGATCCGCACCCGGCGATCCTCGCGCGGGGCCACGGCATCCGCGGCATTGGTCAGAAGGTTGACCAGCACCTGTTGAAGGCGCACCGGCCCCGCCCTGACCGGCGCGACACCAGCGGCGATATCCACGAAGAGATCGACGCCGATCTGGCGCAGCCGCGGCCCCGCGATTTCGCGCGCCGCCTCGATCGTGTCGCCGATATCGACGGCAACCAGTTGCGCGCCCGGACGCCTGCCGAACGTATGCAGCCGCTTGGCGATTGCCGCGATCCGGTCGGTCATGGCAAGGATGCGCTCCAGTGCCGTCTGCGTCTCGGCCAGGCGGTCCTTGGACAGCAGCATGACGGCGCTTTCGGCATAATTGCGCAGCGCCCCCAGCGGTTGGTTCACCTCGTGGCCCAATGCCGTGGACATCTGACCCAGCGCCGCCATCTTCGCCGCCTGCACCAGATCATTCTGCGCGCGGCGCAACGACGCCTCGGCCTGACGCCGTTCCGCCACCTCTGCCCCAAGCGCCTCGTTCACCACGGCCAGTTCGCGCGTGCGCTCGACCACCCGCGTCTCAAGCTGGGTCTGGGCCGCCGCCTGCATCTCCAGAAGATCGCGCAACCGCGCCCGGCGTTGCAGCACGACGGCGATGATCATCCCCAGAAGCGCCAGCGCCAGAACGCTGCCCAAGCTGACGATCATGGCCTGCGCGCGGGCAGGTGCCGTGCTTTGCAGCACCATCATGGTCCAGTCGGCTTCGGGCATGGGCAAGTCGGCCACCAGATATTCCTGAGCCTCCTGCCCCGGCGCGCCGGTGCGCCACAGCACATGTCCGGCCCCGGTCCGGTCCTGCACAAGCGGAATGTCCAACAGCGTTGCATCCGCATAGCGGCGGGTGGCCTCGAGCGCGGCCTGACCTTCGGCGGTCATGGGCCGGGTGCGGCCAAAGCGCCACTCGGGCTTGCTTGTCAGAAATGCGACGCCCTGGGGATCGACCACGATCACGTGGTAATCCGCCCCCGTCCAGGTCGCCTCGACAGCATCCAGGTCGATCTTGAGCGCGACAACGCCGAGAATCTTGTCGCCGTCCAGAACCGGCGCTCCGAAATAATATCCGCGCTTGAGCGAGGTCGTTCCCAAAGCGTAGAAACGTCCCGCGCCGCTGGCCACCGCATCACTGAAATAGGGGCGGAATGCAAAGTTGCCGCCGACAAAACTATGCGGCTGGGCAAAGTTGGAGGCGGCAAGCGTCAATCCGGTCATGTCCATGAAGTAGATATCGGACGCCCCAAGATCTCCGGTCACTTCCTGAAGGAAAAGGTTGGCCGCGTCTATCGCATCCGGATCGTCCGGGGCCGCCGCCAGATTGCGGATCGCCTCTTGCCGCGCAAGAAGCGGCGGCAGCCGCTCAAAGCGCTCGAGATAGCCGCTCAGCGCGGTTGTCGCAAGCTGCAACGTCCCGCTGGCGCGGGCGGCCGTTTCCCCCAGAAACACCCGCGTTGCCTGACCGTGAACAGCGGCCCCGACGGCCAAAAGCATGATCAGCCCAAGGCCGAGCCAAAGGCCCCAACGCGACCGGCGCCGCGCCTGCGCGACATGTGATATCCCGTGTGACACGGATTTGTTGATACCACCCGATTCACACTGCGGCAATCGTCGCCGCGTCACCGGACCCGAAACCGAAGCGGCCGGGGTCTGCCAAGGAACAATCGCACCCGTCCCGCACGCCACCATGGACGGGCATTGCCCGGATGCGTCAGGGGACCGGCATCGCGCACCCTCTGCGTCAGTGTGATCCGGCCCGATCATCCCTCGGTGCGAGGACACACAGGCCGAGCAGAAGGCCGGCGAGCCCACCCGCAAGGGTCAGCGCGCCAAGGGTCATCCTTATTCTCCCGAGCAGCAGGCCAAGATCCCCGCAATTGCCGGGCATGCAGGCATGGCTTGCCGCAAGATGCATGATCTGCAAAAGCACCAGGCAGGCAAGCACAACCCATACCCCCCGGAACACACCCCTCTGGCCGCCCGCGCGCACGGCGAAGGCCACCGCGCCCGCCATGCCCGCAAACCAGAGAAACGCCAGAATGTTCAGGCCCATGTCGCGTTGCCTCTTTGTTGTGGTGTCGAGTCATCATAACGTGGCAATCGCGGTGGCTCTTGATGAAGGTCAAGGCTCGTATCGGTATCACTGGTCATGGTAAGCCGCTTGTCACGGGGTGCGAAACAGCGGGGCCGATCGTCATGAAAGCGGACTATGTCGAGATCGCACGGCAATCGGTGCTGTTTGCCTCGGTTCCCGAGCCGGTGGCCGAGAAGCTGATTGCCGCCTCGCATGTGCGCCGCTTCGACCGGGGGGCGACGATCTTCCTGCAGGGCGAGCCCGCGCGCTCGATCTATATCGTCGCCGAAGGCTGGGTGAAGCTCTATCGCATCGCGCCCAACGGGGCAGAGGCGGTTGTGGGCGTTTTCACCCGTGGCCGCAGTTTCGGCGAGGCGGTGGCGCTGCGCCATGCAGCCTATCCCGTCGCTGCCGAGGCGGTGACGGATTGCACGCTCATTCAGGTGGATGCGGGCGCTCTCCTGCGCGAGGTCCGTGACGTGCCCGAGGTGGCGATTGCAATCCTTTCGGCCACCTTCGCCCATCTTCAGGCCCTTGTCGGACAGGTCGAGGCGCTCAAGGCGCAGACGGCGGCACAGCGCGTGGCAGAGTTCCTGCTCGATCTTGCCACTTGCACGCAAGGCAAATGCGAGGTGGTCCTGCCCTATGACAAGGCGCTGATTGCCGGGCGTCTGGGGATGAAGCCCGAAAGCCTCAGCCGCGCCTTCGCCAAGCTGCGCGACCATGGTGTGAGCATCCGGCAGAACATGGCCGAAATAGCCGATCTGGAGCGGTTGCAGGACTATGCCTTGGCCGACCCGGCCGAGGCGTGGAGCCGGGACCGCTGATGTCGCGCGACCCGGGTGGGGTGGCGGTTCTTGGCGTTGAGCGGACGGTGCTGGTTGCCCCCGCGCGGAATCAAGGCGTGCCCCGCACGCCGCCGCGCGAGCGCCCGACCGCCCCCCGGGCGGGCGCTTTTTCGACGTTGAAACCCCTACAATCGTTCCAGTATTTGGCACCATAAAGCGCTCACCAAGGCTGTTGCAGCGCCCACCCGCGGTCGGGCCCTTGCGCGGCTCCCCAATGCCGACAACAGGCCATTCATGACCCTTCCCGACCAGATTTTTCCCCGCCACGTCCGACTGCCAATCGGCACCAGCCTTTCAAATGCCGGTCCCCAGCAGCAGCGCCAGCCCCGCAAGCCCCGCGCAGAACCCCGCCAGCACCATGTCAAAGCCGCGCCGCCAGCGCGGGGCGTGGGCAAGGCCCAGATAGCGATGCAGGATGATCCGCCCCTTGAGCAAGGCCAGCGCGAGCGCCATGAGCGAGAGCACAGGCCCCGCAGGCACAAGGCTCAGCCCCGCACCGGCAAGGCTCAGCGTCACGAGGCCAGCCCAGGCCAGGAGGAGCGGATCGCGGGTCATCGGATCAGGTAGACGACCGGGAACAGCAGCACCCAGACCAGATCGACCATGTGCCAGAAGGCCGCGCCGGTCTCGGTCGCGCGCGGATCGCGCAGCACCGCCACCAGCCCCAGAAGCACGATCCCCGCCACTACATGCGCCGCGTGAAAGCCGGTCAGCAGGTAGTAGAAGGTAAAGAACGGGTGGGTTTCCCAGTCGATGCCCTGCGCGGATTTGGCGGCATATTCCTGCCCCTTGATGACCAGAAACACCACGCCAAGCACCATGGCGCCGGCCAGCAGCGCGCGCTTGCGCCCCTCGCGCCCCGATTGGGCCGCACGCACGGCAAGCGCGGCGAGGCAACCGGACGTGACCAGCACCACGGTATTGAGCGCAGCCCCCGCGCGGTTGAGATGCGCCTGCGCCTCGGCAAAGCCCGCGGGATCGGTGAGGCGCATGGAACTCAGCGCCGCCAGCCCCGCCCCGAAAACCAGCAGTTCCGAAACGATCAGAACCCACATCATCGGCTCGCCTGGCAGTTCGTCGAGAAGGTCGGTCATGCCCCCACCAACTGCCGGTAGATCTGCGGCAGCGCAGCGGTCAGCCTGTCGGGATGCGGGATGAGCGCATACCCCCCCTGCCCGAACATACGTGGAAACCAAGCCTTGCCGTCGCGGTCCACGGTGATGCCGAAAACCGAATGGCCCGCGCGCCGTGCCTCGCGGATCGCCATGTGGCTGTCCTCGATGCCGTGGCGGCCCTCGTAATGATCGAGATCGTTGGGCTTGCCATCGGTGATGACCAAGAGCAGCCGCCGCTTGCGCGTCTCGCGGGCAAGCTCGGCGCTGGCATGGCGGATCGCGGCCCCGAGGCGCGTGTAATGGCCGGGCTTGAGGGCGGCGATGCGCGCCTCGATGGCCGCGCTCATCGGCTCGTCAAACCCCTTGAGCCGGTGCAACCAGACGCGGTGCCGCTTGAGCGAGGAAAACGCGTTGATGGCAAAGCTGTCACCACAGGCGTTGAGGCCCCATGACAGCGCCGCCAGCGCCTCGCGCTCGATCTCGATCACCGAGCGCGAGCCGCCGTCATGCCCCGTCACCGTGCCTTCGGTGGACCGCGAGACATCGAGCAGGATCGACACCGCCAGATCGCGCGCTTGCGGGCGCGTCTGCCGCCAGATCCGGTCATCGCTTTCGCCGGTGGCGAGGAAATCCACCCGCGCCCGCACGGCGCGTTCGGTATCAAGTTCGTCACCATCAGGATGGCCGGGGGTCGAGACGCGACCCGGTCGGAGCGCCTCGAACTGGCGTTTCACCGCGCGGATGCGGCGCGCCGCGCGCGGATCGGGGGCGGCAAGCACACCCGCCTCGGGGCGCAGGTCGCTGGCGAGGATGCGCACATGATCGGGCATGTAGGTACCCGTGCGCACATCCCATTCCGGGTAGGTCAGCACGTCCGAGAGCGCCTCGCGGTCCACATCCTCGGGCGCAAGATCAAGATGCAGCTTGAGCCGGGTCGCGGGGGCCTGCGACACCTGCCCCAGCCCGATTTCCTCCTGATCGTCGGCGGCCTTCTTGGCGCTGTCCTCGTCATCATCCTCGACGCGGCGGTTGAGGTTGATGAACTCGGCCCAACTCAGGATCGCCTCGAACTTGTGCAGGATGAAACTGTCCTTGCGGTCGATCAGGTCGGATTTGCGGCGGCGCGCGCGGCGGGTCTTCTCGCTGCCCTCGCCGGTCTCGGGCGCGCCCTCGGTCTCGCGGTCCTCGACCTGGTCGGCCTCGCTGCGGCCCGTCGCGCGCGGATCGGGCCAGAGCGGCACGGGGCGGAACGGGCGATAGCCGCGCGGCGCGCGCAAGGCGGCGGGGTCGGCCCCGGCCAGCGCTTCGGCGCGCGCGCCGAGCGGCGCGGGATCGCCGAGAGCGTGCCGGATGAGCACCTCGACCGCCGTCTCGATGGCGGGAAGCGCGGGGCGGGGGCGCAGCACCAGAAGCCCGCCGCAGAGATCGGCATAAAGCGCGCGAAAGCCGGGTGCCGCCTCAAGCGTGGCGGCAACCATGGCTTGCGCGGCGGTGATCGCGGCCAGATCGGCGGCAAGCGGGTCGTTATGGTCTGGCGCGGCGGGGGCATGGGCAGCGCAGGCAGCCAGCCACAGATAGAGCGCGCCATTGGCCTCTCGCGCGGGAAAGACCGCCAGCGACGCGGGCAGGCGCAGCGCGGCCCCGTCGAAACTGGCGCGCGGCAGCACCTCCGCAGGCGTGCCGAGGCGGCGCAGGAAGGAGAGGCGATGATGGCTTGTCTCCTCCGCCACGGCCTTGACCTCGACGGACGGATCGCCGCCGAGGCCCCGAAAAAGAACTGCCAGCCGCCCCGCGACCTCAGAGAGGTCGACACGGGCTCCGTCATGCACGCCCGGGGCGTCGAGACGGCTGGCATAGGCGTGCCACAGTTTCCCGATCGTTTCTTCGGGTTCCCATGGGTCGACGTCGATCCTGCCCATCACCGGCCTCACCCGAAAACGGCGGTGACAAGATCGAGGAGCCCGCGTTTGGTGTCGCGGTCATCGGTCAGCGGTTCGATCATCGCAGCGAGGATCGCACGCTCGACCGGTATTCCCTGATGGATGAGCGTGGCGGCATAGACCACGAGGCGGGTCGAGACCCCTTCCTCCAGATCCTGCCCCTTGAGGTCGCGCAGCCGGTTGGCAAGCCGCACCAGCGGCTTGACGCGGTCCTCGGGCAGGCCCGATTCCCGCGCGACCACGGCAATCTCGCGCGCAGGTGCCGGAAAGTCGAACTCGACCGAGATGAACCGCTGCCGGGTGGACGGTTTCAGCGTCTTGAGGATGTTCTGATAGCCGGGGTTGTAGGACGCCACGAGCATGAAGCCTTCGGGTGCCACAAGCTCTTCGCCGGTGCGCTCGATGGGCAGGATGCGGCGGTCGTCCGTCAGCGGGTGCAGCACCACGGTCACATCCTTACGCGCCTCCACCACCTCGTCGAGATAGCAGATCGCGCCCTCGCGCACCGCGCGGGTGAGCGGGCCATCGGCCCAGATCGTCTCGCCGCCCTTGAGCAGGTAGCGCCCGATCAGGTCCGCCGCCGACAGATCGTCATGGCAGGCCACGGTATAGAGCGGGCGGCCAAGGCGCGCGGCCATATGCGCCACGAACCGCGTCTTGCCGCAGCCCGTCGGCCCCTTGAGCAGGACCGGCAGGCGGTTTTCATGCGCCGCCGTGACAAGCGCGATCTCGTCGCCCTGCGGCAGGTAGAAGGGGGCGTCCGCCGCCCCCTTCAGGTTGGGGTTGGACCCGTCCATCTGCATCACTCCGCAGGCTGGCTCAGGCCGGGCTCGATAACCTCCCGGCGCGGCACGAACACGGCATAGATGAAGAGGAGCGCACCAAGCACCACCGCGATGCCCGCGCCGAACCGCATCCAGAAGAACACCTCAAGCTGATCCTGCACGAACATGAATTCTTCGCCCATGACCCGTTGCAGATGGGTCTGCACCGTGCCGGCAAAGGTCAGCACGAAGGTCATGAACACCACGCCCGAGGACATCAGCCAGAACGACACCATGTTGAGCACCTGGTTATAGGGATCGCGCCCCAGAAGATGCGGCATGGCATAGGTCACGATCGCCAGCACAAGGCAGACATAGGCCCCGTAGAAGGCAAGGTGGCCGTGGGCGGCGGTGATCTGCGTGCCGTGGGTGTAGTAATTGACCCCGTGCAGCGTGTGCAGAAAGCCCCAGACCCCCGCGCCGAAAAAGGCCAGCGTGGCACAGCCGAGCGCCCAGAGAAGTGCCGCCTTGTTGGGATGGTCGCGTCGCCCCTTCCAGACCATGACGAAGGCAAAGGACATCATGGCAAAGAACGGGATCACCTCCAGCGAAGAGAAGATCGAGCCGATCCACTGCCAGTATCCCGGCGTGCCGATCCAGTAATAGTGGTGCCCGGTCCCGAGGATGCCCGAGAAGAGCGCGGCCGCGACAATGACATAGAGCCATTTTTCGACCACCTCGCGGTCAACGCCCGTCAGCTTGAGCATCAGGAAGGCGAGGATCGAGGCCATCACCAGCTCCCACGTGCCCTCCACCCAGAGATGGACCACATACCACCAGTACATCTTGTCGAGCGCCAGGTTCGACGGGTTGTAGAAGGCAAAGAGGAACAGGAGCGACAGGCCCCAGAGGCCGAGAAGCAGGATGTTGGTGATCGCCGTCTTGCGTCCCGCCAGCACCGTCATCGAGACGTTGTAGAGAAAGATGAGCGCCGCCACGACGATGCCCGCCTTGACCCATTTCGGCTGTTCGAGGAATTCACGCCCCTCCTTGCCGAGCAGGAAATTGCCCTCGAAGATGTTGAAGAGATAGGTGACCACCACGCCAAGCGTGCCGAGCACGAGAATGCCCAGTTGCAGATAGGCGAGCTTGGTCGAATGGATCTCGCGCTCCGATTCCTCGGGCAGGAGGTAATAGGCCGATCCGAAGAAGCCCAGCAGCAACCACACGATCAGGCTGTTGGAATGGAGCATCCGCAGGATGTTGAAGGGCACCAGATCCGACAGGAAATTGGGTGCCACATAGACAAAGCCCATGATCAGGCCGACGGTCACCTGCACCGCGAAGAGCGCAAGCGCCACGGCAAAATAGGCCAGGGCGATTTTCTGGGTTTGGTATTTCATGGTTCTCGCTCCTCAACCGGCGTCGTTCGGCGGCCAGTTCTGCGTGTTGATGCGGCCCGTCCAGAGAAGGAAATCCGCAAGGTTGCGATACTCTTCGTCGCTCAGGCCGAAATTCGGCATCTGGCGGCGGCCCTCGATTCCCGTGGGCATCGCGTCCATCCAGCCCTTGAGCATGTCGGCGGCCGCCTCGGGGTCGTCCTGAACGCCCCAGCGGGCCATCACATTGCCCAGTTCGGGGGCGAAATAGGCGCCTTCCCCAAGGATCGAGTGGCAGTTGATGCAGGAATTTCTTTCCCAGACATGCTTGCCCGCCGCGACACTCTCGGTGAGGCCGCCACGGTCGGTTGATTTGGTCACGATGTAGCGGTGGGAATGGGCGGTGAGGCCCACGAAGATGATAATGAAGAACAATGATCCGCCGTAGAATATGTTGCGGGCCATCGTCTTGGTCAGGACTTCGCGCATGGCGCAGTCTCCTTTTCGGAGCGGTTGACGGTGGGTTCACTGTGGCGCGGGCGGGTCGCGCCTTCCTTAACGAAAGTCAATCGGCGGCGGCGGTTTGCGCGCGCGGCCCCGTGAGCACCGGCCAGAGCGCGGCGGCGGCCAGCGCGAAGGCCAGCACCCACAGAAGCCCCGCGCCGAGAACGCCCGCATAATAATGCTCGACCCCGAGGCTGGAGCCGGCCCAGCGCGCCAGCGCCGACAGCACCAGAAGCGCGTAGGCCAGCGCCACCGGAAAGGGCGCGACAAGCGCGTGACCGCCATGGCCCAGCGCCGCGCGCGACATCACCGCCAGCGTCATCACCCCCACCGCGCCGATGCCCAGCAGGTGCAGCGCGGCCACCTCCGATCCCAGCCCGAGCGCCGCCAGCCCCGACAGGATCAGCCCGAGACCCAGCAGCGCCATGCCGAGATGCAGCACCCAGAGAATGGGCTGGTTCCAGGTCCAGAGCGGTCGCCAGAACGCGCCGCGCAAAAGCTGCGCGCTGCCCGCCGCCAGCGCCAGCGCGGCAAAGACCGGCCCCGGCAGCGACAGGCCCGCCGCCAGCGCGGTCAGGAGCGTGAGCGCGATCACCGCCATGTCGAGCGACAGGCGGCTTTGCGGCAGGCGCTGCGTGATCCCGGCGCGGGTCATCGCGTTGCGGGTAAAGGCGGGGGTGACACGCCCGCCCAGCACCACGATCAGCCCGCAGGTGGCAAAAAGCCCCAGCCGCAACCCCTCGGCCCCGCTGCCCGTTACCCCGGCCCAGTCGAGGTGCACCATGAGATTGCCCGCCCAGATGAGCGCGAGCACGCCCAGAAACATCATGTTCTGCGGCTTCGGGCGCTTGAGAAGCTGGCCCAGGATCTTGGCCGCCAGCACCGGCAGAAAGGCCAGATCGAGCGCGGCCACCATGACCACCGGCAGGCTGCCCGAGAACCAGATGCCCAGCCGCCCCGCCAGCCACAGCGCGGCCACCGTCACGACAAAGCCGCGCCGCGCGGCGGGGGTTCCGGTCCAGTTCGGCACGGCGGTGAGGAAAAATCCCCCCATCGCCGCCGCCGGATAGCCGAACACCATTTCATGCGCGTGCCACAGATGCGGCGGCGGCGAGAAGGGCAGATCGCTCACAATCCCGCCTGCGGCATGGATGCCGAGCCAGCCGGTCCAGACGATCAGCGAGAACACCGCGTAAAGGGCGGCGGCGGTGAAGAACACCCGCCACCCGTCGGAGAAAAAGCGCGCCACCGCGCCCGTGTTGCCCTGTGCCATGGCCCTCGCCCCGCTGTCCGGAAAACCTGACATCGACCCTCGCGCCGAAACGCACGGGACACCTTAACGAAAGTCAAGGATCGCGCGCCGGTGATCGACCAGACTGAAGGAGCCTCACCAGCCAACGGAGATTCTGACATGACAATCCCAGCCGCGAGGACACCGCAGACGCCAGGGCTCTTGCTCGGCGCCGGTCTGTCTTTCCTGCTTTCGACGGCGGCACTTCCCGCACTCGCCCAGGAACAACCGAGCATGAGCCCGGAGGCGTTCGACGCCGCCAAGCAGACCTATTTCGAGCAATGCGCCGGCTGCCACGGCGTCTTGCGCAAGGGTGCTACCGGCAAGCCGCTCTTGCCCGAGGTCAAGACCAAGGCCGCCGACGGCACCGAGACGGTGACCGGCACGCTCAAGCTTGGCCAGGACCGGCTGGAGCGCATCATTGCTTACGGCACCGAAGGCGGGATGAACAATTTCGACGGCATCCTCAGCCCTGAGCAGATCGTCGATCTTGCGACCTATATCCAGATCGACCCGCCCAAACCGCCGGAGATGTCGATCACCCAGATGATGCAGACCCGCAAGGTCTATATCGAGCCCGAGGATTACCCGACCGCGCCGCTGCATGGCCGCAACTGGGAAAACTTCTTCGTCGTGATCGAACGCGACGTGGGCAAGGTCGCGGTGATCGACGGCGACACCAAGGAGGTGCTGGTCCATATTCCAACCGGCTATGCCGTGCACGTCCTCAAGGCGTCCGAGCATCACAGCATCGACGAGCCGGAAAATCCCGGCCGGTTCTGGTATACGATGGGCCGCGACGGCAAGATGACCAAGATCGACCTGTGGCAAAAGCCCGAAAACATGCTCGTGGCCGAGGTCAAGATTGCCTATGACGCCCGCGACGTGGCCGTATCGGGTGACGGCAAATACGTCATCGGCGGAGGCTACTGGCCGCCGCATTTCGCCATCGTCGATGCTGAAACGATGGAGCCGAAAAAGGTCGTCTCGACCCGCGGCGTCAACGTCGATGGCGAATATGTCGAAGAGGCGCGCGTCGCCGCCATCTACACCACCCCGCACGAGCCGACATGGGTGGTTGCCATCAAGGAACTGGGCCAGATCTGGCAGGTCGATTACACCGATCTCGACAACCTGCGGATCGACAAGATCGACAACTCCAAATACCTGCATGACGGGTTCTTTGATCCGACCGGCCGGTATTTCCAGATCGCGGCGAATGCCTCGAACCAGATGGTCGTGATCGACACCAAGACCCGCAAGCTCGAAGCGACGATCGACGTCAAGTCCAAACCGCATCCCGGCCCCGGTGCCAACTGGATCGATCCCAATTGCGGCCCCGTGGGCGGCACCACGCATCTTGGCACCGGCTTCGTGACGGTCTGGGGCAACGATCCCGAGGGCCATCCCGACAACGCCTGGAAAATCTGCTACGAGGTCGAAACCGACGGGCCGGGCCTCTTCGTGCGCACCCATCCGGACAGCAAATATGTCTGGGCGGATCAGACGCTGCATCCCGAACCCGAGATCCAGCAATCGGTGCAGGTGATCGACAAGGCCACCGGCGAGATCGTCAAGACCATCCAGTTGACCGAAACCGAAGGCTCTGTCGCCGTCCATTTCGAATTCAACCAGGATGGCTCGGAGGTCTGGGCCTCGGTCTGGAACCGGAGCGACTCGAAAACCGACAACGGCGAGATCGTGATCTTCGACGCCGAGACGCTGGAGGAGAAAACCCGGATCAAGGGGCTCTTCGCCCCCACCGGCAAGTTCAACGTCTACAACCGGTCGAACCACAAGACCTGAGCGAAACCGGGCCGGGGGGCATCATCGCCCCCCGGCCTTCGTCCTTTCCCGAGATCAACCGCAGACCGGACGGAGCGCGGATCACATGACTGACGAAACCCCCAAGAAACCCGGCCGCATATGGCGGCGCTGGGTGCTTTTCGGCGTGCCCGTCGCCGGTGCCGCCGCCGCCTTTGCCGCGGGCATTGTCTTCTGGGGCGGGTTCAACACCGCCATGGAAGCCACAAACACGATGGATTTCTGCGTCTCCTGCCACGAGATGCGCGAAAACGTGTTCAAGGAATACGAACACACCATCCACCACGAGAACCGCTCTGGCGTGCAGGCGACCTGTTCGGATTGCCACGTGCCCGACCCTTGGGTGCACAAGATGGTGCGCAAGGTGCAGGCCTCGCGCGAGCTTTATGGCAAGCTTGTCGGCACGATCGACACGCGCGAGAAATTCGAGGAGGAGCGCCTGCGCCTCGCGACCCGCGTCTGGACCGCGATGAAAAAGACCGATTCGCGCGAATGCCGCAACTGCCACACCATCGAGAGCATGAACCCCCGCTTTCAGAAACCGCGCGCACGTCAGCAGCATCTGGTGGCGATGGAGACGGGGCAGACCTGTATCGACTGCCACAAGGGCATCGCGCATTCCGACGTGCGCGACCGCGCCCCCGACGAATTGCTCGAGGCGCTCGAGACGCCCAACCCGAAGCACATCAAGCAGGTCCCGCAAAGCTTCCTTGACGGGCTGGCCTATATCCAGCAGGTCGAGGCCGAAGAGGCCGCCGCCGCCGCAGAGGCGGCCCAGGCCGAAGAGGCGGCGGTCGAGGCGCGCATCGCCGCGGCTGTCGAACAGGCCCTGAGCGCGAGCGACGCCTCGGCGGCACCTGCCGACGAGGGGCCGGGCGGCGCCATCGACTGGTCCGCCATCACCCCCGTCACGGTCGGCCTCTTCTATCCCGGCCAGACGCCCTGGGAATGGGTGCTCAACGGCAAGGAACATGGTGGCGCCCGCGCCTTTACCAAGGGCGGCGATCAATGCTCGGTCTGCCATGCCAAGGAAACCGCCGCCATGGGGGCCAAGATGGTCAGCGGCGAAAAGGCCGAACCCACCCCCATTCCGGGCAAGCGCGGGTCGGTGGACGTGGCCATTCAGGCCGCCCATGACGACACCAACCTCTACCTGCGCCTGCGCTGGAAAGATGGCGGGCACGCCCCCGTGCCCTTCGTCGAGGGCGGCATGATGGACCCCGAGAACCCCGTCAAACTCGCCATGATGATCGTGGGCAGCGGGGTGGAGCGCGCCGATCAGGCGGGCTGCTGGTCAAGCTGCCACATGGACAGCCGCACCATGCCCAATGCACCCGAGAGCCTTGGCGATCTTGACGCGGCGCTCGGCGGGCACGGCTATGTGCAGAAATACATCCCCAACAGCCGCACCGATATCGAACTCAAGGGCCGTGCGCGCCCGATGGGCGGCTGGGACCTGCTGCGCGACGAGGGCGAGCTTGCCGCCTTCCTGGAGAACGACACCTTCATGGACTTCACACGGCTTGACGCCTCGGGCAATGCGCGGCGCGGCTATCTGCTGGAGCGGCGGCACGAGGATGCAGGCCACCCGGTCGACGGCTCCATGGTGCTGGAGGGCGATACCTGGACGGCGGTGCTGGTGCGCCCGCTTGCGGCCACCGCGCCGGGACAGATCGCCATCGTGCCGGGCAAGGTCTACACGGTGGGGTTCGCGCTCCATGACGATCACGCGGCGGCACGGTTCCACCATGTCTCGCTCGATCTGCGGCTGGCGCTCGACGATGCGTCGGTCGAGTTGAACGCCGTCGCGCCCTGAGGGCGGGCGCGGCAGGAGGCGGCCCCGGCTCCACTGACGGGCCGGGGTCGTCATTTCCACCCCAAGAAAGGGAGAGAGCCATGCCCCCGATCCGCACCCTCGCCAGCGTTCTGGCGTTCCTGCCGCTGACTGCGCTGGCCGACGACCTGCCAACAGACCCCGAATCGCTGGCCGAGGGCGCGGCCATTTTCGAGCGGCGGTGCAGCCAGTGCCACGGGCTTGACCACGTGATCTACAAGGCGCCTTGGCTCAACGGGCTGATCGGGCGGCCCGCGGCCTCGGTGCCCGATTTCCCTTATTCCGAGGCGATGCGCGCCTGGGGCGGGGTCTGGACGGTCGAGAATCTCAAGCTTTGGCTGACCAAGCCCGATGAATTCATCCCCGGCACAGAGATGAATTTCGGCGGCTTCCGCCGCCGCACCGAGGACCGCGACATGGTGATTGCATATCTCATCGAGGCAACCCGCGAAACGGCACCGCAAGACGCGCGGCCTTAACGAAAGTCAAGGTTCGCGCGCGGGCGATCGGTCAATCTGGGATCACAGCCAAGCCCGGAGAGTCCCATGTCATACCCCAGCCAAGGCCACGTTTCCCTTGTCGGTTCCGGTCCGGGCGATCCCGACCTCTTGACCTGCAAGGCGCTCAGGTGCCTGCAAGAGGCTGATGTGCTGGTCTTTGACCGGCTGGTCAGCCCCGAAATCCTCGCGCTTGTCCCTGCCCGCGTGCGGCGCATCGACGTGGGCAAGACGCCCAAATGCCACCCCGTCCCGCAGGAGGGGATCAACGCGCTGCTGGTCGATCTGGCGCGGCAGGGGCTGCGGGTGGTGCGGCTCAAGGGCGGCGATCCTCTGATCTTCGGGCGCGGCAGCGAGGAGGCAGAGGTGTTGCGCGCCGCCGGGATCACGGTGGATTACGTGCCCGGCATCACCGCCGCGCAGGGCATGGCCGCCTCCACGGGTGTGCCGCTCACGCATCGCGGCCTGGCCACCGGCGTGCGCTATGTCACCGGGCACCGCGCGCGCGACGGCAGCCTCGATCTGGACTGGGCGTCGCTCGCCTGCGAGGAGACCACGCTTGTCGTCTACATGGGCGTGGCCAATATCGCGCGGATCGCGGCGGAACTGATGGCCCATGGCCTGCCTGCCGACCTGCCGGTGATGGCGGTGGCCAGCGTCACCACCCCGCGCGAGGCGCGGCTGGTCTCCACGCTCGACCGCATCGGCCCCGAGATCGCGCAGGCCGACCTTGCCGCCCCGGTGCTCTTTGTCATTGGCCATGTGGTGCGGCTTTACGAGGGCAATGCCGCCCTGCCGCTGCCCCATGCCGAGGTGAGGGTCTATGCGTAACACGGCCGCCCTCTGCCTTGCCGTTGCCGTCGTCATGACCTGGCTCGCCCCGCTTCCCGCCACGGCCGAGATCAGTGCCGAGCGCGCCGAACGGCTTGGGCATATGCTGGTGCAGGATTGCGGCTCTTGTCACGGGCTGGCGCGCAAGGGCGGGCTTGGCAGCCCGCTGACGCGCGAGGCGCTTGGCCATGCCGCGCCCGAGGGGCTCGCCGCGATCATCCTCGACGGCATCCCCGGCACCGCCATGCCGCCCTGGCGCGCGCTTCTGACCGACGCCGAGGCGCTGTGGATGGCGCAGCAACTTCTGACGGAGCCACACGAATGAAACGGATCCTGTCCACCCTCGCCGTTTTGGTCGCCCTTCTCGCAACGCCCGCCGGGGCCGGGACCTCTCTGCGCGCCACCGGCGGGCTTGGACTTGTGATCGAGCGCGCGACCGGTTCGGTCCTGTTGGTGGACCGGATCGCGCATGAGGTCATAACGCGCATCGACGGCCTGGGCGATCTCAGCCACGCCTCGGTCACCTTCTCGCCCGACGAGCGGCTGGCCTATGTCTTTGGCCGCGACGGCGGGCTGACGCAGGTGGATATGCTGACGGGCGCGATCACCGCCCGCGTTATTCAGGGCGGCAATTCCATCGGCGGGGCGATTTCGGACGATGGCGCGCTGGTGGCGGTATCGAATTACGAGCCGGGCGGCGTGCGCGTGTTCGACGCCGCAACGCTGGAGATGGTCGCCGACATTCCCTCGGACGGCAAGACCGTGGGCCTTGTCGATCTGCCGAACCGGCGCTTTGCCTGGACCGTGTGGGAAACGGGAACGGTCTGGCTGGCCGATCTGTCGGGGGCCGCGCCGGTCATCACCGATCTGGGTCATGCGGGCCTCAACCCCTATGACGCGGTGCTCTCGGGCGACGGGCGTCATTACATCGTGGGGCTGTTCGGCGAAAAGGGCCTGACGCTATTCGACATGTGGCAGGACACGCCCGAGCCGGTGCGGTTCCTTGACGATTACGGCCGCGAGGACGCGGAAATGCCGGTCTACAAGATGCCCCACCTGCAAGGCTGGGCGTTGACCGAAGGGCAGTTCGCCCTGCCTGCCGTGGGACAACACGCGCTGCTCTGGGTGGAACGCGCGACACTTGCGCAGGCCGGCCGCACGGCGCTGCATGGCCAGCCGATCTTTGCCGTGGCGCAACCCGGCAGCCCCTATGTCTGGGTGAATTTCGCCCTGCCGCATAACGACACGCTTCAGGTGATCGACAGCCGCACGCATGAGGTGGTGGCGACCCTCACCCCCGGCGCCGCCGTGCTGCACATGGAGTTCAGCCCGCGCGGGCACGAGCTTTGGGTCAGTTCGCGCGATGGCAACCGGGTCTTTGTCTATGACACCCACAACCGCACGGTAAAGGCGGAACTGGAGGCTGAAAGCCCCTCCGGCATCTTCTTCACCGCGCGCGCGCATCGCACGGGGCTATAGACCATGCCGGCCCGTCTCGACCCCCGTGACACCGCCCTTCTCGACCGCTTTCAGCGCGACTTGCCGCTGGTGCCGCGCCCCTTTGCGGTGATGGCCGACCGGATCGGGCTGACCGAAGCCGACGTGATCGAACGCCTCGCGCGCCTTGCCGAGGAGGGCAAGATCGCCCGCGTGGGTGCCACCGTGCGGCCCAACACCGCCGGGGCCTCGACGCTCGCGGCGCTTGGCGTTCCGGCGGAGCAACTCGAGGCGGTCGCCGCCATCGTCGGACAGGAGCCGGGCGTCAATCACAGCTATCAGCGCGATCATGCCTGGAACCTGTGGTTCGTGGCCACCGCAGCGGACGGTGCCGGGTTGCAGGCCACGCTTGACCGCATCGCCGCGCGCAGCGGGCATGAGGTGCTCGACCTGCGGCTTCGGCGGGCGTTCAACATCGACCTTGGCTTTCCTTTGCAGGGCGCGCGCCCGGTCCCCCGGCGCGACGCCCCGGTGAACTGCGCCGCGCTCCGCGACGGCGACCGCCCGCTTTTGCACCTGCTCTCGCAAGGCCTGCCGATCGTCGCCGATCCCTACGCCGCCGCCGCCCGCGATCTGGGGATGAGCGAGGCAGCCGTGATCGAGCGCATCGGCGCACTGCTGACGGCGGGCATCCTCACCCGGCTGGGCGTGATCGTGCGCCACCGCTCGCTTGGCTGGGCCGCCAATGCCATGGTCACCTTCGATCTGCCGGAGGCGCGGATGGAGGCGGCAGGCCGCGCGCTTGCCGCGCATCCCGGCGTGACGCTCTGCTATCAGCGCCGCACCGTGCCGGGGGTCTGGCCCTACGGCCTCTTTTGCATGATCCACGGGCGCAGCCGCCCCGAGGCGATGGCGGTTCTCGCCACCGCCCGCGCCCTGCCGGACCTGCGCGGTGCCCCCCATCAGGTGCTGTTCTCGCAACGCTGCTTCAAGCAGACCGGTGCGCGGCTTCTGCCGTCCGAGGCAGCATGAGACGCGCGGCGCTCCCCCCCGAGGCGCTCGACGCCACGGACCGCGCGATCCTCAACGCGCTGCAAGACGGCTTTCCCATCGCCCATGACCCGTTCACGCAGGCCGCCGCCCCCCTTGGCCTGAGCGGCACGGAACTGACCGAGCGGCTGGCGCATCTGCGCGAGATCGGTGCCGTCACCCGCTTTGGCCCGTTCTTCGACGCCGAGGCCATGGGCGGGGCCTTTTGCCTTTGCGCCATGGAGATCCCGGAGGCGCGTTTCAACGAGGTCGTGACTTTGGTCAATGCCCATCCGGAGGTGGCGCATAATTATGAACGCACGCACCGGCTCAACATGTGGTTCGTGCTCGCCTGCGAGACCCGCGAGGGGATCGAGCGGGTGGCCGCGCGGATCGAGCACGAGACCGGGCTTTGCGTCCTGCGCTTTCCCAAGCTGCGGGAATTCTTCATCGGCTTCAGGGTAGAGGCATGACACTCGACACCACCGACCGCCGGATCATCGCCGCGACGCAGGCGGGCCTGCCGCTTGTGGCCGAACCCTATGCCGAGGTGGGGGGCTGGCTTGGCCTGCCCGAGGCCGAGGTGATCGCGCGGCTGAGCGCCATGCAGGACCGCGGCATCGTGCGGCGCGTGGCACTTGCGCCCAACCACTATGCGCTGGGGATGCAGGCAAACGGGATGAGCGTCTGGGACGTGGCCGATACCCGCGCCGAGGCGCTGGGCGAGATGGTCGGCGCGCTCGCGTTCGTGTCGCATTGCTACCTGCGCCCGCGCGCGCGGCCGCTCTGGCCCTACAACCTGTTCGCCATGCTGCACGGGCCGGACCGCGGCACCGTCGAGGCGCATCGCGCCGAGGTGGCCGCGATACTTGGCGACGCCTGCGCGCGCCATGACATTCTCTATTCCACCCGCATCCTGAAAAAGACCGGGATGCGCCTGAGGCCGGAGGGCTGAGCCATGTTTCGTCTGACCCAATATATGCGCGAGCTGGTGAACCCCAGTCCCGTGCGCGCCCGTATGGGAACGGTGCGCCCGGTGGTGATCTGGAACCTGACCCGCCGCTGCAACCTGCGGTGCCGGCATTGCTATACCACCTCTGCCGATATCTCCTTTCCCGGCGAGTTGAGCCATGGCGAGGCGATGGATGTGCTCGACGATCTGGCCGCCTTCAAGGTGCCCGCGCTGATCCTGTCGGGGGGCGAGCCGCTGTCGCGCATCGATTTCTTCGACCTGGCGGAACGCGCCCGCGCGCTCGATTTCCGGTATCTGGCGCTCTCGACCAACGGCACGCGGCTCTCGGAGAATATCGACCGGATCGCCGCGCTCGAGTTCGACTATGTCGGCATTTCGCTCGATGGGATCGGCGGGGTGAACGACTGGTTTCGCGGGGTCGACGGGGCCTTTGACGCCGCCCTTGCGGGCGTGCGGGCCTGCAAGGCGCGCGGCGTCAAGGTGGGGTTGCGCTTTACGCTGACGCGCGACAATGCCCATACCCTGCCCGACATGCTCGATCTCTGCGACGCCGAGGGGGTGGACAAGTTCTATCTCTCGCACCTTGTCTATGCCGGGCGCGGCGACAAGCATCGCGGCGAGGATGCCCAGCATCTGCATACCCGCGTGGCGCTCGATCACCTGATCGACCGGGCCTGGGTGGCGGTGGCCGAAGAGCAGCCGCTCGACATCGTGACCGGCAACAACGATGCCGACGCGGTCTATTTCCTGCATTGGGCCGAGCGGCATTTCAGCGCCGAAAAGATTGCGCATCTGCGCGCGCACCTGACCGCCTGGGGCGGCAATTCCAGCGGTCTGGGCGTGGCCAATATCGACACGCAAGGCCGCGTGCATCCCGATACCTACTGGTCGGATTACACCGTGGGATCGGTCAAGGACCGGCCCTTTTCCGAGATCTGGACCGGCGACGATCCGATGCTGGCCGCATTGCGCACCCGCCCGCGCCCGCTCAAGGGCCGCTGCGGGGCCTGCGCGCATCAGGCGATCTGCGGCGGCAACACGCGGATCCGCGCGCTTCAGGTCTCGGGCGATCCCTGGGCCGAGGATCCGGCCTGTTATCTCAGCGCCGAGGAAATCGGCCTGAGCGCCGACGCGGCCCGCCTGACCGTCACGCCATTCCGGGGGAAAAGCCATGATCCGGCGCATCGTTTCTTCTGAACGCGCGGTTATCGCCGCCGCCCTCCTCCTTGCCACCCCGGTGATGGCCGCGCCCGACGGTGCCGCGCTTTATGGCGCGCATTGCGCCGCCTGCCATGCCGAGACGCGGCTGGGCGGCACCGGCCCCGCGCTCATTCCGCAGACGCTTGGCCGCATCGGCGGCCCGGAACTTGAGGCGGTGATCGCCCATGGCCGCGCCGCCACGCAGATGCCGGGCTTTGCCGAGGTGCTCAGGCCCGAGGAAATCGCCGCCATCGCCGCCCATCTCAAGGAACCGCTCACCGAGACGCCGCACTGGGGCATGGCCGAGATGCTGGCCACGCGCAGTTTCAACGACGCCCACACCCCCGCCACCACGCCGGTTTTCAGCGCCGATCCGATGAACGTGACGCTTGCGGTCGAAATCGCCGACAGCCATATCTCGGTGCTCGACGGCGATACCTTCGCCGTGCTGGCGCGGTTCGAGACGCCCTTTGCGGTGCATGGCGGGCCGAAGTTCAGCCCCGACGGGCGGCTGGTTTACGTGGTGTCGCGCGATGGCTGGGTGCAGAAATACGACCTCTGGGGCCTGACCGAGATGGGACGCATCCGCGCCGGTCTCAACGCCCGCAACATCGCGATCAGCGCCGATGGCAAATGGCTTGCCGTGGCCAATTATCTGCCGATGACGCTGACCATTCTCGACGCGGCCACGCTCCTGCCCGAAAAGGTGATCGAGATCAGGGGCCGCGACGGCACGCCAAGCCGCGTCTCGGCGGTCTATCAGGCGCCGCCGCGCGACAGCTTCGTTCTGGCGCTCAAGGACATTCCCGAGGTCTGGGAAATCTCCACCGCCGACACCCCGCCGCATACCGGCTGGGTCCACGATACCCGCGTCGAGGGCCCGCCCGAGATTGCCCGCCGCTTTCCGGTGCGCAAGATGCGCACCGAGCAGATCCTCGACGATTTCTTTTTCGATCAGGGCTATGTGAACCTGATCGGCGCCTCGCGCGCGACCGAGAGCGCGCTGGTGATCGACCTCGACTATGGTCACAAGGTGGCCGAGATCGACCTGCCCGGAATGCCGCATCTGGGATCGGGCATCACCTGGGACTGGAACGGCACAAGGATCATGGCAACACCGCATCTCAAGGAGGGGATGATTTCCTTCATCGACATGACCACCTGGAAAACCATCAAGCGCATCGAGACCGAGGGGCCGGGTTTCTTCATGCGCTCCCATGCCAACAGCCGCTATGTCTGGGCCGACGTGTTCTTTGGCCCCAACAAGGACGCGATGCATGTCATCGACAAGCAGACGCTGGAAATCGTGCGCACGCTGCGCCCCGCGCCCGGGCAGACCGTGGCCCATACCGAGTTCACCCGCGACGGACGGCACGCGCTTGTGTCGATCTGGGAGGATGACGGCGCGGTGATCGTCTACGACGCCGAGACGCTGACCGAGGTGACCCGGCTGCCGATGCGCAAACCTTCGGGAAAATACAATGTCTGGAACAAGATCACCTTCGCCGAGGGCACATCCCACTGAGCCGGGGCGCTGGCCGGTGTGGAAACTCGCGCTGCTGCTTTACCCCTTCGCCACGCCCGCCGTGGCGATCAACCTCTTTCTGGCGGGGTTGATCGCGCACAAGACGGGGTTCGCCGCGCTGCCGCCGGTGCTGGCGCTCTGGCTCTCGCTGCCCCTGGGCGTGCCCGCCGCATGGCTCTGCGGTCGCTGGGTGCGCGGACTTCTGGACGAGGCGGCATAACCAAAGTCAAGGCCGCCCTGCCCCCGTTTTGCGAGGGTGACGGCATGACACCGCTCCTGCGATTCCTTTGGCTTCTCTGCCTGCTGCCCGGTCTGGCGACCGGCCTCCTGCCGCTGCCCGGTCGGGCTTTGGGGCTGGACATGGTGATCTGCACGGGCGGGGCAGAGCATGTGATCCGCGTGGGCCTTGATGGCCAACCCGTCGAGACCGAAGAGGATTGCGCGCTGTGCTGCGCCGCCTGCGGCCCGGCCCCGGCGCTTTTGCCCGACACGACGGCCATGCCGCGCCCCGCCTCACACGCGCTCCGTGCATCCGTCTTTCCGCGCGTTGCGCTCTTGCCCGAACGCGCGGCGCTTTTCCCGGCCCCGCGCGGCCCCCCGCTGGCACAGGTCTGACATGCACCGTTTCGCGCTTCTCCTCCTTCTGTTGATCGGGCTGGCCCTGCCCCGCGCTGCACTGGCGCAGACCGATCACACGCTCCTTACCCGCTATCTGGCCGAAGTCCCCGCCTCGGAGCTGTACGAGGGTGCCGACAGCTATGGCGCGCCGCTGCCCGATCTGCCGGTGGCGCCGGTGCTGAAGGGTGGCGAGCGTATTGGCTATGCCTTCGTCAATTCCGATTTCGTGGGCACCACCGGCTATTCCGGCAAGCCCATCCATATCGTCGTCGCGCTGGACGAGTCAGCGGTGGTGCAGGGTGTGCGGCTGGTCAAACATTCCGAACCGATTGTTCTGATCGGCATCCCCGAAGCGCGGATTGCCAAGCTTACATCCGACTTCAAGGGCCGCGACATCGCCGCCGAGGCGCGCGGCGAGGCCGAGCATCCGCTGGAAATCATCTCGGGCGTGACCGTCACCATCATGGTGATCGACGATTCGATCCTGCGCTCGTCGCTCAGGGTGGCGCGCGCGCTTGATCTGGGCGGGCTGGGACAGGCGGGCACGCCCGCCGCCCCCCGCGTCGAGATCGACCCCGAGGCCGAAGTGATCGGCAATTGGGACAGCCTTGTGGGCGACGGCACCGTGCGGCGCATGGTGCTGAGCGTGGCCGAGGTCAACGCCGCCTTCGCCGAACTGGGTGATCCGCGCGCGCTCGACGTGCCCGAAGAGGGACCCGAGACCGACAATTTCATCGAGCTTTACACCACCCTGCCCAGCATTCCCGCCATCGGGCGCGCGCTGTTGCTGGAGCGTGAATATGCCACCCTGCGCGACTGGATGGGTGAGGGCGACCATGTCCTGATGCTGATGGGGCTGGGGCGTTATTCCTTCAAGGGATCGGGCTATGTGCGGGGCGGGCTTTTCGACCGTATCCAGCTTATCCAGGGCGATATGGCGATCCGGTTCCGCGACCGCGATCATCGCCGTGTTGGCGATCTTCTGCCGGAGGGGACACCGCGATTCCGCGAGCAGGACATGTTCCGCATCCCCGCCGAGAGCGGCTTTGACCCGGCACAGCCCTGGCGCTTGCAACTGCTGGTCAGCCGCGAGGTGGGCGCGCTGGAGCGGATCTATACCACCTTCGAGACCGGCTGGCAGCCGCCCGCGCACCTGCTGCGCAACCTGCCCGCACCGCCCGCCGCCAAGGCCCCCGCGCCGCTGGCCATCGAAGAAAACGAGAGTGCCGCGATGACCGCGCTCTGGCAACGGATCTGGCGTGACAAGGCGGTGGAAATCGCCGGGCTGGGCGCGATGCTGCTGGTGCTGACGGGCGCGTTCTTCTTCCAGACCTATGCGACCGTCTCGGAACGCGGCTTTTACTGGTTCCGCATGGGGTTCCTCACGGTGACGCTGGTGTTTCTGGGCTGGTATGCCAATGCGCAACTCTCGGTCGTGAACATCATGGCGCTTGCCTCTTCGCTCAAGGAAGGGTTCACATGGTCGGCCTTCCTGCTTGATCCGCTGACCTTCATCCTGTGGTTCTCGGTCGCGGCCTCGCTGATCTTCTGGGGGCGGGGCGCCTATTGCGGGTGGCTCTGCCCGTTCGGGGCGTTGCAGGAACTCAGCAACCAGATCGCGCGCCGCCTGCGGGTGCCGCAATGGACCCTGCCCTGGGGCCTGCACGAGCGGCTCTGGGCGGTGAAATACATCCTTTTCCTGGGGCTCTTCGGGGTCTCGCTCGCCTCCATCGAACAGGCCGAGACGCTGGCCGAGGTGGAGCCGTTCAAGACCGCCATCGTGCTCAAGTTCGACCGCGCCTGGCCGTTCGTGCTCTATGCGCTGGTGCTGCTGGGGGCGGGGCTGTTCGTCGAGCGGTTCTATTGCCGCTATCTGTGCCCGCTTGGCGGGGCGCTGGCGATCCCGGCTCGGATGCGGATGTTCGACTGGCTGCGGCGCTACCGCGAGTGCGGCAATCCCTGCCAGACCTGCGCCAACGAATGTTTCGTGCAGGCGATCCACCCGACGGGTGAGATCAACCCCAACGAATGCCTGAACTGCCTGCATTGCCAGGTTCTTTATCAGTCCGAAGACAGATGCCCGGTCGTCATCAAGCGGCTGAAACGCCGCGACACTGCCGCCAGGGGCGCGGCAAGCGTCGACCGGGTCCTGACCAATCACCCGAACCTTCCAAACCTCAAGAAAGGAACGACCAATGTCTGACAAGATCCTGAAAGCCGGCATCAGCCGCCGGGGCCTGCTGGGGGCCACCGCGGGCACCGCGGCCCTTGGCACCATGGGCGGCGCGGCGCTTTTGAGCGGGGCCGCCGCCGTGGGCGGCGCGACCCCCGCCCGTGCCGCCGCCGGGGCAGCAAACGTCGCGCCCGGCGAGCTGGACGAATATTACGGCTTCTGGTCCTCGGGCCAGACCGGCGAGATGCGCATTCTCGGCATCCCCTCGATGCGCGAATTCATGCGCGTGCCGGTGTTCAACCGCTGCTCGGCCACCGGCTGGGGCCAGACCAACGAATCCATCCGCATCCATCAGGAACGGATGCAGCCGCAGACCAAGGCTTTTCTCGCCGCGAACGGCAAGCAGATCCACGACAATGGCGACCTGCACCATGTCCATATGTCCTTTACCGAGGGCAAGTATGACGGCCGCTATCTGTTCATGAACGACAAGGCCAATACCCGCGTCGCCCGCGTGCGCTGCGACATCATGAAATGCGACAAGATCACCGAGATCCCCAATGCCAAGGCGATCCACGGTCTGCGCCCGCAGAAATGGCCGCGCACCAACTATGTCTTTGCCAATGGCGAGGACGAGACGCCGATCATCAATGACGGCAAGATCCTCGACGATCCGTCGCAATATGTGAACTATTACACCGCGCTCAATGCCGACACGATGGAAGTGGCCTGGCAGGTGATGGTCACCGGCAACCTTGACAATACCGATGCCGATTACGAGGGCAAATGGGCGTTTTCCACCTCCTACAACTCGGAGATGGGGATGAACCTTGGCGAGATGACCGAATCCGACATGGATCATGTCGTCATCTTCAACCTCGCCGAGATCGAGAAGGGCCTCGCCGCCGGCGATTACGAGGAAAAGAACGGCGTCAAGGTGATCGACGGGCGCAAGGGGAAAAACAAGAACTACACCCGCTATATCCCGATCCCCAACAACCCGCATGGCTGCAACATGGCCCCCGACAAGATCCACCTGTGCATCGGCGGCAAGCTGTCGCCGACGGTGTCGGTGATCGACGTCCGCAAGCTCGATGCGCTGTTCGAGAGCGATATCGACCCGCGCAGCGCCGTGGTGGCCGAGCCGGAACTGGGCCTTGGCCCGCTTCACACCGCCTTTGACGGCAAGGGCAATTGCTACACCACGCTCTTCCTCGACAGCCAGATCGCGTTCTGGAACATCGAAAAGGCCGTGCGCGCCTATCAGGGCGAGGATGTGAACCCGATCATCTCCAAGACCGATGTGCATTATCAGCCCGGCCACAACTCGACCTCGATGGGCGAGACGCTGGAGGCGGACGGAAAATACTTCATCTCGATGAACAAGTTTTCCAAGGATCGGTTCCTGAACGTCGGCCCGCTCAAGCCCGAGAACGAGCAGCTTTTCGTCATCGATGGCGACAAACTGGAGCTGGTGCATGATGGCCCCACCTTTGCCGAACCGCACGATTCGATCATCGTCCACCGCTCGGTGGTCAATCCGCTGCACGTCTATGACCGCAACGATCCGGGTTGGGCCGCCACGCGCGCGCAGGCCGAGGCCGACGGGGTGGACATCGACGATTACATGGATGCCGTGATCCGCGACGGCGACAAGGTGCGCGTCTACATGAGCAGTCAGGCGCCCAACTTCTCGAAGGAAAGCTTCACCGTCCAGCAGGATGACGAGGTGACGGTGATCATCACCAACCTTGACGATATCGAGGACCTGACCCACGGCTTTACCATGGGCGATCACGGCGTCGCCATGGAGATCAGCCCGAACCAGACCGCCTCGATCACGTTCAAGGCGGCAAAACCGGGCGTTTACTGGTATTACTGCCAGTGGTTCTGTCACGCGCTCCACATGGAGATGCGCGGCCGGATGTTCGTCGAGCCGAAAGGCGCCTGAGCATGATCCTGCGCGCCCTTGCCGTTTTGTGCTTTCTGGTCCTGCCGCTTGTGGCGGCGGGGCAGGAGCGGGTGCCGGTGGGGGCGTTGCAGGACATGCTGGGTCGGGCAGACCCCGGCGCGCATCTGATCCTTGAACCGGGCCGCCACGCTGGCCCGGTGATCCTTGACCGGCCCATGACGCTTGAGGGCGAGACCGGCGCGGCGATCATCGGCACTGGCGAGGGCTCGGTCATCACCGTGACCGCACCCGATGTCATCATCCGGGGGCTTGCCATCTCGGGCTCGGGGCAGGACGGGGCGGCGGTCGATTCCGGCATCCGCCTGCTCAAGGGGGCGACCCGCGCGCTTGTCGAGGGCAACCACCTGACCGGCAACCTGCACGGCATCGACATTCACGGCGCGCAGGATGCCGTTGTGCGCGGCAATACCGTGATCGGCAGCGATTTTCACCGCGTCAACGACCGGGGCAACGGCATCTATGTCTGGAACGCCCCCGGCGCGGTGGTGGAGGGCAACGATATCCGCCTCGGGCGCGACGGCATCTTTTCCAACGCCTCGCGCCGCAACGTGTTTCGCGACAACATCTTCCGCGACCTGCGCTTTGCCGTGCATTTCATGTATACCAACGACACCGAGATCAGCGGCAATATCAGTATCGGCAACACGCTGGGCTATGCGCTGATGTTCTCGGACCGGATCACGGTGCGCGACAATCTCTCGCTCGGCGACCGAACCCATGGCCTCATGCTCAACTATGCCAACAGCGCCGATGTGACCGGCAATCTGGTGCGCGGCGGCACGCATGAGAAATGCACGTTCGTCTACAACGCCCACAAGAACCTGATTGCCGGCAACCGGTTCGAGGGCTGCGAGATCGGTATTCATTTCACCGCCGGGTCAGAGCGCAACGCGATCACCGGCAATGCCTTTGTCGGCAACCGCACGCAGGTCAAATACGTGGGCACCCGCGACGTGGAATGGAGCCTTGATGGGCGCGGCAATTACTGGTCGGACCACCCGGCCTTTGACCTTGATGGCGACGGGCGTGCCGATGGCCCGTTCCGGCCCAACGATCTGATGGACCATATCCTGTGGTCGCAACCCGCCGCCAAGCTGCTTCTGGGCGCGCCGGTGGTGCAGCTTCTGCGCTGGTCGCAGGCGGCGTTTCCCGCCGTGCTTCCGGGGGGCGTGGTGGACAGCTACCCGATGATGGCCCCTGTCGAGATCGCCGTGCCCGAGGCGCTTTTGCCCGACGAGGCGCGCGCCCTTGCAAAGGCCCGCAACCGAAGGAGGGACGATGCTGACGCTCTCGCATCTCACTAAGCACTTTGACGGCGCGACCGCGCTCGACGATGTGTCACTGACGGTCGCCCCCGGCGAGCGCGTGGCGCTTCTGGGCCATAACGGCGCGGGCAAGTCCACGCTGATGAAGATCGTGCTGGGCCTCATCCCGCATGATGGCGGCACGGTCGAGGTGCTGGGCGCGCGGCCCGGATCGGGGGCGGCGCGCGCGGGCGTGGCCTATCTGCCCGAAAGCGCGGCCTTTCATCCCGCATTGACGGGGCGCGAGACCATCGCCCATTACCTGCGCCTGCGGGGCGAGCCTGCGGCGCAGGCGGGCGCGCTGCTGGAACGGGTGGGGCTGTCGGACGCCGCCGACCGGCGCATCGGCACCTATTCCAAGGGGATGCGCCAGCGCGTCGGGCTGGCGCAGGCGCTGATCGGGCGGCCCCGGCTGATGGTTCTGGACGAGCCGACATCGGGCCTCGATCCGGTGTCGCGGCGGGGCTTTTACACCATTCTGGAAGAGCTTGCGAGCGAGGGCGTGGCGATCCTGCTGTCCTCGCACGCCCTGACCGAGGTCGAGGCGCGCACCGACCGCATGGTGATCCTTGCCCATGGCCGCCTGCGGGCCGAGGGCAGCCTGAGCGCGCTGCGCCGCACCGCCGACCTGCCGGTGACGGTGGAATTGACCGCCGTCAACGGCGCGCGCGCGGCGATCCTCGATGCCGTGCCGGGCGGCGAATTGCGCGGCGACCGCATCACCTATCGCTGTCGGCAGGATGAGAAGATGGGCCTTCTGCGCCGTCTGAGCGCGCAGACCGAAAGCCTGGAGGATATCGAGATGCACCCGCCCAGCCTTGAAGACCTCTACACCCATTTCAGCCGGGAGGGCGCGCAATGATCCGTATCCTGTCCATGGCGCAGACCGAATTCCGCATCAGCCTGCGCAACCGCTGGGTGGCGGTGTCGGTGGTGATGATGGCGGTGTTTTCCATCGTTCTCGCCGCTGCCGGATCGGCCCCGTCGGGCACGGTGGGGGTGGACCGGCTCTCGGTGACGGTGGCCTCGCTCACCTCGCTCGGGGTCTATCTTGTGCCGCTGGTGGCGCTGTTGATGAGTTTCGACGCCATCGCGGGCGAGGCCGAGCGCGGCACGCTGCCGCTTCTGCTGACCTATCCGCTGAGCCGCGCCGAGGTGCTTTTGGGCAAGCTGCTGGCGCATGTGGCGGTGCTGGCGCTGGCGGTGGGGGCGGGCTACGGCCTTGCCGCGCTGGCGATCTGGGTTTGGGATGCGCGCGCGGTGGCGGGGCTGCCCGCGCTCTGGCGGCTGACATGGTCCTCGGTGGTGCTGGGGGCGGTGTTTCTTGGCGCGGGCTATGCGCTCTCGGCCATGTCGCGGCGGCCTTCGGGGGCGGCGGGGCTGGCGATCGGGCTGTGGCTTGGGGTGATCGTGCTGTGGGATCTGGGGCTGCTGGCGGCGCTCGTCGCGGATAATGGCGGCTGGTTCACCACCGATGTGTTTCCCGTGGCGCTGCTGGCCAATCCGGCGGATGCCTTCCGCCTCTACAACCTCGCCGCGTCCGAGGCGGGGGCCGCCGCCGCGGGCCTTGCCGGGGCGGCCAACGCGATCCCGCCGGGCGCGGCGCTGGCCTCGCTTCTCTTGTGGCCGCTGGCCGCCCTCGGCCTTGCGCTTGCCGCCTTTCGAAAGATCACGCCATGATCCGCCTGATACTTGTTGCCCTTCTCGCGCTCACCGCCTGCAAGGAGGACCGAACTGAGGCCCCGCCGCCGGTGGAACTGACCGCCGAGGCCGTGGGCCATTTCTGTCAGATGGACCTGATCGAGCATCCCGGCCCCAAGGCGCAGGTGCATCTTGACGGGCTGCCCATGCCGCTCTTCTTCAGCCAGGTGCGCGATGCGCTGGCCTATGCGCGGATGCCCGAACAAAGCCACATCATCGCCGCCATCTATGTCAACGATCTGGGCGCCGCGCCAAGCTGGGACGAGATGGGCGCGGATAACTGGATCGCCGCCGGGGCCGCGCATTACGTGATCGGCTCGGAACGGGTTGGCGGCATGGGCGCGCCCGAGGCGCAGCCCTTCGCCGATGCCGGTGCCGCGCAGGCCTTCGCCGCGCGCCATGGCGGCAGGGTGATGGGCCTTGCCGATATCCCCGATGCCGCATTGCTCGCTCCGGTGACGACGCCAGAAGAGAGCCCCGCAGATACCGACGATTTCCGCCGCCGCCTCAGGGCGCTGACCCCGACCGAAGGATGACCCCGATGCAGAGCCGTCGCCGCTTTCTCACCATCTGCGCCGCCCTGCCGGTGGCGCTGGCCGCGCGCGGGGCCGGGGCCGTGCCCGCATCCGTCCATCGCGGGCAGGCGATGGGGGCGGCGGTCACACTGCACCTGCGCCACCCCGAAGCGAAACGCCTCGCCGCTCTGGCACTGGCCGAAATCGCGCGGCTCGAGCACCTCTTCAGCCTTCACCGGATCGACTCGGCGCTGGTGCGGCTCAACGCATCGGGGCGGCTTGACGCGCCGCCGCCCGAGATGCTCGACATCCTCAGCCTTTGCGGCGCGGTGCACCGTGCCAGCGGCGGGCGGTTTGACCCGACGGTGCAGCCCCTCTGGGCCACGCTGGCGCACGCCCATGCCAAGGGCCGGCCCGCCGACCCCGCGCAGATCGCGCAGGCCCGCGCGCATGTCGGCTGGCAACGGGTGTCGGTGACGCCCGCCGCAATCACGCTCGGGCCCGGCATGGCGCTGACGCTCAACGGGGTGGCGCAGGGCTATGTCGCCGATCGCGTCGCGGCGCTTCTGCGTGCCGAGGGACTGACGCTTGGCCTCATCGACACCGGCGAGATCGCCGCCATCGGCGCGGGCTGGCCGGTGCGCATCGAGGACGGCCCGCACCTGAGCCTTGGCAATGAGGCGCTGGCCACCTCGGGCCTCTTCGGCACGGTCATGGACCGGGACGGACGGCAGGGGCATATCCTGTCACCGGACGGCGCGGACCGCCCTGCTCCATGGGCGCGCGTCTCGATTGCCGCGCCGCGCGCGGCGGTGGCCGATGCGCTCTCGACCGCCGCCTGCCTGATGCCCGATGCGGCGCAACTGGCGCGGCTCGTCGCGCACTTCCCGAAGGTGCGCGTGGCACATATAGGCGCGTGAGAGCGGATCGCACCAGAGCCATGATTGAAGAATGATGACCGCGCGGCGGGCCTTGCGTCCGGGTTGCGCGCGGCCTTCACCCGGTTTGAGCCGTCATCCTCGGGCTTGACCCGAGGATCTTCGTGGCCAGGAGATCCCCGATCAAGTCGGGGATGACGATCACCTCGCGAACTTCTTGTATTTCACCCGCTTCGGCTCCAGCGCGTCCGGGCCGAGACGGCGTTTCTTGTCTTCCTCATAGGCCGAGAAGTCGCCCTCGAACCATTCCACATGCGCGTCGCCCTCGAAGGCGAGGATGTGGGTGCAGATGCGGTCGAGGAAAAAGCGGTCATGGGAGATGACCACGGCGCAGCCGGCGAAATCCGTGAGCGCATCCTCAAGCGCGCGCAGCGTCTCCACGTCGAGGTCGTTGGTCGGCTCGTCGAGCAGCAGCACGTTGCCGCCCTCTTTCAGGAGCCGCGCCATGTGGACGCGGTTGCGCTCGCCGCCCGACAGCAGCGAGACCTTTTTCTGCTGGTCGCCGCCCTTGAAGTTGAACGCGCCGCAATAGGCGCGGGAGTTCATCTGGGCATCGCCCAACTGGATGATCTCGGCCCCGCCGGAAATGGCCTCCCACACGGTGTCATCGGGTTTGAGGTCATCGCGCGACTGATCGACGTAGGAAAGCTGCACCGTGTCGCCATACGCGATGGTGCCGGCATCGGGCTTTTCCTGCCCGGTGAACATCTTGAAGAGCGTCGATTTGCCCGCGCCGTTGGGGCCGATCACGCCGACGATACCGCCCGGCGGCAGCGAAAAGCTGAGATCCTCGATCAGGAGCTTGTCACCCATGGCCTTTTTCAGCCCCTCGATCTCGATCACCTTGGAGCCAAGGCGCGGGCCGTTGGGAATGACGATCTGGGCGCGGGCGATTTTCTCGCGCTCGGACTTGCCGGCCAGATCCTCATAGGCGTTGATCCGCGCCTTTTGCTTGGCCTGCCGCGCCTTGGCCCCCTGGCGGATCCACTCCAGTTCCCGTTCCAGCGTCTTTTGCCGCGATTTGTCTTCGCGCGCTTCCTGTGCGAGGCGCTTGGCCTTCTGTTCCAGCCAGGCGGAATAGTTGCCCTCATAGGGGATGCCGCGGCCGCGATCGAGTTCGAGAATCCAGCCGGTGATGTCATCGAGGAAATAGCGGTCATGGGTGACGATGAGGATCGTGCCCTTGTAGTCGATCAGGTGTTGTTGCAGCCAGGCGATGGTTTCGGCGTCGAGGTGGTTGGTCGGCTCGTCCAGAAGCAGCATGTCGGGGGCCTCGAGCAGCAGCTTGCAGAGCGCGACGCGGCGTCGCTCGCCGCCCGACAGGCTGGCAACCTGCGCGTCATCGGGGGGGCAGCGCAGCGCCTCCATGGCAACGTCGATCCGGCTGTCGAGATCCCACAGATTTTCGCTGTCGATCTCGTCCTGAAGCTGCGCCATCTCGTCGGCGGTCTCGTCGCTGTAATTCATCGCCAACTCGTTGAATCGGTCGAGCTTGGCCTGTTTCTCGGCCACGCCCAGCATCACGTTGCCGCGCACGTTGAGGGTTTCGTCGAGTTGCGGCTCCTGCGGGAGATAGCCCACGCGCGCGCCCTGCGCCGCGCGCGCCTCGCCGGTGAAATCGGTGTCGATCCCCGCCATGATGCGCATGAGCGTGGACTTGCCCGAGCCGTTGACGCCGACGACGCCGATCTTGACGCCGGGAAGAAAGCTCAGGTGGATGTTTTCAAAGCATTTCTTGCCGCCCGGATAGGTCTTGGAGACCCCTTGCATGTTGTAGACATATTGATAGGACGCCATGGGACTGCCTCTCCGTCGGGGATTTCATGATCGCCCGTGGTGATAGCGGGCGCGCGGGCCGGGGGCAATGGTCAGCGCACATGACCGATGAGGCGGGGTGGCACCGACGCGGCGGGGGCGCCGAGTGCTGCGCCGAAGGGGGCCGTGGCGGGCAAGGGATCGTTGGCACAGAGCCAGTCGATGAGCACATCGAGCGGCATGGGCCGCGCGAGGCCAAAGCCCTGAATGACCGGACAGTGGGCGCGGCGCAGAATGGCAAGCTGATCCGCCGTCTCAACCCCTTCGGCGACCACACTCATGTCCAGAAGACGGCAGAGCCGGATGATGGCGCGCACGATCACGCGGTTGCGCGGGTCATGGTCGAGCCGGGCGATCATCGAGCGGTCGAGCTTGATTGCGTCCACCTCGAAGCTGGCCATATGCGCCAGACCCGCGTAGCCGGTGCCGAAATCGTCGAGAGCGACGCGCACACCGAGCCGTTTGAGCCGCGCGACCGCGCTGACCACATCCGCGCCGGAACCGTCGAGGATCGTGGTTTCCAGCACCTCGACGCAGATCTGATCGGGGCGCAGGCCGCGCGATTGCAGGGCCCAGTCGAGCAGGCCGGGATAGTTGATATCGGCGAGAATCGCTGCCGAGACATTGATCGACATGGTGAGGTGGCCGAAACCCGCCTCGATCAGGGTCCGGAGCGCGTCGAGCGCCATTGTCATCGAAAGATAATCGATCTCGGCCATAAGGCCCAAGCCGTCCGCCGCCTCCAGAAAGGCTGCCGGGGCGAGCAGGCCGCGGCGGGGATGGCGCCAGCGGATAAGCGCCTCGCAGCCGCGGATGCGCCCGGAATTCAGGCAAAGCTGCGGCTGGAGATGGATCTCGAACTGATCGCAGGCAACCGCCTCGCGCAGGTCGCGGGCGAGCGTCTGGCGGGCGCGCTGTGCCTGTCCCAGATCGGCGGTATACTGCATCACGCGACCGCGACCGCGCGCCTTGGCTGCGTAGAGCGCGGTATCGGCGTGCTGGATCATCTCTTCACCGGTGGTGGCAGGACCGGTGGCGAGACAGGCCCCGATCGACGCGCCGATGGCTATGGAGTGGTCGCGCCAGAGAAACGGCCGGTCCAGCGCGCGCAGCACCGCCTCGGCGCGCGCCCTCAACCCCTCCTCGCCGTCGGGGGCGTCACACACGAGCAGGAATTCATCGCCGCCGGTGCGGCAGGCAAGATCACGTGGCCCCGCCACGCGCGCCAGCAGGGCCGCCACATGGGCCAGCGTCCGGTCCCCTGCCCGATGGCCCAGCGAATCGTTGATGTCCTTGAACTTGTCGATGTCGATGACCAGAACGCCGAGCGCGCCACGCGCCATCGCCGCGCGCACCGGCGGCGAGGCGAGATATTCGGCCAGCTTCTTGCGGTTGGCGAGGCCCGTGAGGTCATCATGATGGGCCGCATGGCGCAGATCGACCTGCACCTGCCGCAGCGCCTGTTCGGTCGAGACCTGATCGGTCACGTCGCGGCAGGTGATGACCACCTTCTGCCCGTCCGCGCCAAGATCGAGAAGCGCAAAGCTCTGCTGGTTCCAGAAGGTTGTGCCGTCACGGCGGATGTGGCGGCTGAGCTGATAGCGGCCAAAGAGCGCGCTGCGGGGATCGTAGCGGAAACCGGCAATCTCGGTCTCGGGTGGCCGCGTCTCCGGCGGGAGGATGAATTCCTGCGGTTTGCGCCCGCGCATCTGATCGAGAGGCCAGCCATAGAGCCGTTCGCAGGCCGGGTTGGCCCATTCGATGCGCGCGGCCATGTCCTGCACCACGATACCGTCCTGCGCACCCGCGACGATGCGCCGGAAAAGCCCCTGCGCCCCGTCCTCGCTGCTGTCGTCCGTCAAAGCCACGGCCTGCCCCGCTTTGTGGTCTGCTGCTGACGGACGTTGCACGCGACACGCTAACAAACCATGAACATCCGCACAGGAAATCGCTCTGATGCAAGACATTGACCATTGCCGCGCGCGGCTTCGGCGTCATACTGACGCAAACCGGAACGCGGAGCCAAGATGCGCCCTCTCTCGGCCTCTCTCGCGCTTTTGCTGGCGCTCATGCTGGCCGCCTGCGGCGGTGTCCGCAGCCTGCCTATCCTTGACGCACCCGCCGAGCCGGACTTCTTCTTCGTGAGCAACCGCATGATCGAGCGCGACGAGCCGGACAGTCTGCGGTTCAGTGTGCGGCGCGATGCGGCGATGAGCTTTGGCACGGCCCAAATCGACACGGGCGAGGGTCGCCCGCGCCTGCAAGCTGCGCGCGACACGGTGCGCTTTCCGGCCACGCCGCTTCTTTTCACGATGCAGGACGGCAGGCCCGTCCCCGACCCCGGACAGGCGCGCACCTACGAGGCCGCGCGCGCCGAGATGCGTGCCAGCCTTGCCGAGGCGCTGCGCCGGAGCGGCCGGCGCGACATCCTGCTTTATGTGCACGGCTTCAACAGCCAGTTCGACGACACGATGGCAACGCTTGCCCGGCTCTGGCAGGCAAGCGGCGCGCACACGGTGCCGGTGGCTTTTGGCTGGCCTGCGGGAAATCCCGGTGCCTTCGGCTACTTCAAGGACCGCGAAAGCGGCGAGTTCTCGGTGTTTCATCTCAAGGAGACGCTGCGCATCCTTGCCGATGTGCCGGGGCTCAACGAGATCCATATCGTCGCCCATAGCCGGGGAAGCGATGTGGTCACGACCGCGCTGCGCGAGCTGGTGATAGAGGCGCGGGCGGGCGGGCATGATCCGCGCCGGTGCCTGAAGGTCGAGAACCTGATCCTTGCCGCACCCGATCTGGATTTCTCAGTGGTGCGTCAGCGGCTCATTGCCGAACGGTTCGGCCCCGCCTTCGGCCGCATCACCGTCTATATCAACCCCGGCGACAGCGCGCTGGGCCTCGCGCAGGTGCTGCTGGCGGGCACGCGATTCGGGCGGATCTCGTTCGAGCAACTGGGCGAGGCCGAGCGCGAGATCTTCACCCGCATCCGCAACGTGGATTTCATCAATGTGAGCGCGGTCACCGGCACCTCCAGCCACAACTATTTCCGCAACAATCCCGAGGTGCTGCGCGACATGGCGCTCGTCATCGCCACCGGGGCGGTGCCCGCAAGCGGCGCGCGCAATCTTGAACCGGATGAGGGCAATTTCTGGCGGCTGGTGCAGGCCCGGCCCGCCCCGCGCATCGGCGATCCCGGCCGTTGAGCGCATTTCCGCTTTACACCGCGCGGCGCGCTGGCAATGACAGGCGCATGACCCACGGCCTGCCCTTTTCACGTCCCGGTCAGGTGATCGGCCTTCTGGGCGGCTCTTTCGATCCGCCCCATGCCGGACATCTGCATATCAGCCGCGAGGCGCTGCGCCGCTTCGGGCTTGACCGGTTGTGGTGGATGGTCAGCCCCGGCAACCCCCTGAAGCGCCACGGCCCCGCGCCATTGCCCGCGCGGATGGCGGCGGCGCGCGCCTTGGTGGATCACCCGCGCATCGCGGTCACGGATTTCGAGACGCGCGCGGGCACGCGGTTCACCGCCGAGACGCTGGCCGCGCTCCGGCGCATCTGTCCGGGGAGGCGGTTCGTGTGGCTGATGGGGGCGGACAACCTCGCGCAACTGCACCGCTGGCAGGACTGGCGCGCGATCATGGAAAGCGTGCCGGTGGGGGTGCTGGCACGGCCGGGTCAGCGCATATCGGCACGGCTCTCGGTGGCGGCGCGGGTCTATGGCGGCGCGCGGCTGGCGACCGGACAGAGCCACGCGCTCGGGGCGGCGCGCCCGCCGGCATGGTGCTTTGTCAACGTGCCGATGACGGACATTTCCTCCACCGCGCTGCGCGCGCGCGGGATCACGGCGGATGTTGCACAAAAGTGACAGTGCGCAGGCCTCATCGCGATTGCGCGGGCGGCGCGCGATTGGCTACTGTCTCGTCATGACGCAGACCTTTTCCAGACGGTTTTTCCTGACCACCAGCCTTGCCGCGCTGGCCAGCCCCGCACTGTCGGGGCCGCCCGCCACATCGCTGCGCCCGGTGGCGCGACCGGCGCGGGGTGCGGGCATCGTGGCCACGCGCGGGGCCCCCGCCGCCGAGGCGCTGATCGCCAAGGCCAATCTCTCGGGTCGGGTCGGGTTTGCGGTGGTCGATCCCGCCACGGGCCGGGTGCTGGAGGAGCAGGACGGCAGCGCCGCCTTGCCCCCCGCGAGCGTGACCAAGGCGGTCACCGCACTTTATGCGCTGGACGCTCTGGGCACGGGCCACCGGTTCGAGACCCGGCTCCTTGCCACGGGGCCGGTGGAGAACGGCGTGCTGCGCGGCGATCTGGTGCTGGCGGGGGGCGGTGATCCGACGCTCGATACCAATGCGCTGGCGGGGATGGCGGCCGCACTTAAGAAGACGGGCTTGCGCGAGGTGCGGGGGCGGTTCCGGCTCTGGGGGGGGGCGGTGCCGTTCAAGCGCGCCATCGACGAGAAACAGCCCGATCATGCGGGCTATAACCCGGCGCTGTCGGGGCTCAACCTCAATTACAACCGCGTGCATTTCGAGTGGAAGCGGCAGGGCGGTCAATATGCGGTCACCATGGACGCGCGCTCGGACCGCTACCGCCCGGATGTGACCATGGCACGGATGCGCATCGCCGACCGCGCCGCGCCGGTCTATGTCTATGCCGATGGCGGCGCGCGCGATGACTGGAGCGTGGCGCGCGGGGCGCTTGGCAATGGCGGTGCGCGCTGGCTGCCGGTGCGCAAGCCGGAGCTTTACGCAGGCGAGGTGTTTGCCACCTTCGCGCGGTCGCAGGGCATCGTGCTCGGCACACCGGAGGTGATGACGGGTGCGCCCTCGGGCCGCGTTCTGGTCACGCACAAGAGCGAGACGCTGGAGACAGTGCTGCGCGACATGCTGCGGTTTTCCACCAACCTCACCGCCGAGATGGTGGGGATCGCCGCCACCTCGCGCAGACAGGGGCGCGCGGCGACGCTGGCGCAATCGGCGCAGGCGATGAATGATTGGGCGGCGGCGAGCCTTGGCATGACGGCCGCCGCGCTGCGCGATCATTCGGGCCTCAGCGACCGCTCGCGCCTGACGGCGGCGGACATGGCGCGGGGATTGGCCGGGGCCAGGCGCGCGGCCCTCCTGCGCCCGCTCTTGCGGGAATTCACCCTGCGCGACGCCAAGGGCAACGTGGCCAGAAACCATCCCGTGAAAGTCGTGGCCAAGACCGGGACGCTCTATTTCGTCAGCACGCTGGCAGGCTATGTCACCACGCCGGGGGGCAAGGATCTTGTCTTTGCCATCTTCACCGCGAGCGACAGCCTGCGCGCGCGCATCAACCCCGCACAAGACGACAGCCCGCCCGGCGCCCGCGGCTGGAACGGCCGCGCCAAGGGTCTGCAGCAGGCCCTCATAGAGCGCTGGAGCGCCGTGCACGGGGGGTGAGGCGGGTGTTGGCATCCGATGCGTCCCCGGCATCGACCGCACCGGTTCAGTGATCCGTCCCGCAGCAATTGCCGGACAGCACATCTGCACGGACACCCGAATGGTTGACGCATCCGCCTTTCCACCAGTCGGCGCCGGCCCCATGACAGTATTTGTCATCCGCCCCGGTCATTTTCATGAACATCGGGTGATAGGTGCGACAGACTTCCAACTCGGTCCTGACCCAATGCAACGGGTCGCGGCCGTAATGGTCCCAGTAGTCGCCATCCATGTTCAGCCCCGGCACGGCCGGGTTCCACGACTCGTCGAGCCACATGTCCGGATCGCCGTAATTGGCGCAGAGTTTGCGAATTTCCGGATCGTCGAGCGCCAGCAGACGACCATCCTGGATGATCGGTTCGTTGTCGCCGTCGCGCTCGCATGTATAGGTCGGGAAATAGAGGTGCAGATGCCAATGCCCCACGAGGTGCCCGGCGCGCGCCGCCTCGCGTTCGGCCATCGAACTGATGATGGTGCCAAAGCCCATGTGGATCACGCCGGAGCGCACGCGCTCGTAGAGGCAGTTGACGAAGCCGCTGGGGAAATCCTTGCGCGGGCGGTGAATGTGCGGGTTGGTGCCGATGGAGGCTTCCCACCAGTGCATGATGCCCTTTCCGGGAAAGGTCGGATACTGGATGTCCTTTGTTCTTTCCATCACCTCGCGCAACTTGCGGCCAAATTCGCCACCCTCCTGGATTTCGGTGATCTTCGAGTTCTCGACAATCAGTCTGGTCCAGTCGCAGGGCGCGATGTGATTGGTGGTGCCCGCGATCACGCCGGTGCCGTCTTCCTTGAACGGGTGGAACATCCAGGGCCGCCCGGTGATGTGACCCGGCAGATAGGTCTTGCCGAAATGCTCGTTCCCGGTCCAGGTCGCGGCGGTCAGGTCGGGATTGTAGAATTGGCGGTCAGCATCCCAGTAATCGTCATGGTTGGTAAAGGATATGTCCGTGCCTTCCGGATCGGTGATGCGCGCGCGCTTGGCGCTGCGGATGCGGTCCCAGGTCCAGCGGTCGATGGCATTGAGCACCTCGATCGGCATGGCATGGGCCGGAGAGGCAAGGATTTCAGGGGTGATGAACGGCATCCGCTGGATCTTGATGAAGCGTTCGGCAAGGACCGGGCCACCATAGCCCATCAGGATCTTGTCGAATTCCTGCTTCTTCTCCTCCTCTTCCCACATATCCATCCATTCGGCGAGTTCCTTGGTGCGGAACAGGTAATAGTCCACCTCATCCGCCCCGATCCATTGCGGGACCGGTCCGCGGTCGATATGGCGGATGGTGTATTTCACCCCGTATTTCTCAAGGATCCGCTGGCAGGCCTCGATGGTCAGCGGAGAGTGCCAGTTGTCCACCCGCAGCATGACCCGCTCGCCGCGCCTGAGATCCCAGCAGGCATTCAGGCCATGATTGTAGGGGCGGCGCGCCACATGTTCGAGATAGGGCAACAACTGATCCGACGAAGTGATCTCCACGAAGGGCGGACAGCGCGGCGGTCGCGTGCCGCGCAGCGGCGGCTCCGGGAACCGGGGAAACGCGGCGGGCCTCATGGCTTGAGGGTCGGCCGTGCGGGGAATGTCCGTCCTGTTCATGGTCTCGTCCTTTCGGTTGGTCGCGCCGGGGCTGACCGGTGCCTGCAGGTCACATGAGAATACCGGGCAGCCAGAGCGATATGGCGGGGAAGGCAACGATCATGCCGAGCACGACAATCTCGGCCAGCAGGAACATGCCGATGCCGTAAAAGATCGTCTCGAGCCGGATACTGTTGCCGACGATCGACTTGATGACAAAGACATTCAGCCCGATGGGCGGCGTGACAAGGCCGATCTCCAGCAGCTTGATCACGACCACACCGAACCAGATCAGCGACATGCCGTAGCCATCGATGATCGGTATGGTCAGCGGAAGCGTAAGCAGGATGATCCCGATGGGATCGAGGAACATGCCCAGCACCAGATAGAAAACGACGATGATGGCGAGCACGGCGATCACCGGAATGTCCGATGCCGCGATCCAGTCACCGATGAAATTGGACAGCCCGGTGAGCGCGATGAAGCTGACATAGATCTTGCCGGCAATCGCGATGGCGAAGATCATCGAGGATTGATACACGCTCTCGCGCAGGGCCGATGCGATCTTGGCCAGGTTCAGCCGTCCCAGCAGAAGGCCCAGCACCAGTGCTGCGATGGCCCCGACGCCTGCGGCCTCGGACGGGGTGAAAAACCCCGCATAGATGCCCCCGATCACGACCGCGAACAGCACGATGATGGACCAGCACCGGCCCAGGCTACGCCAGCGTTCGGCCGGGGTGATTTTCTCGTCGGGGCGCGGCGCGGCCTCGGGTCTGAGCCGGACCCAGATATAGATGACCGCGAGATAGGCCACCAGCGACAGCAGGCCGGGGATGATCGCCGCCATGAACAGACGGGCGATGGATTGCTCGGCAAACACCCCGTAGAGGATGAACAGGATCGACGGTGGAATGAGAGAGCCGAGCGTGCCGCCTATGGCGACAGACCCGGTTGCCAGCGATTTGGAATATCCGAACCGGAGCATTTCCGGGATCGCGATGCGGCCCATTGCGGCGGCGCAGGCCACGGAAGAGCCGGTGATTGCCGAGAACCCGCCGCAACCGACGACCGACGCCATCGCGACCCCGCCCGGCAACCGCACAAGCCAGAGCCGCGCGGCGCGGTAGACATCCGTGGTAAAGCCCGCCTCGAAAGCGAGATGCCCCATCAGGATGAAAAGCGGCACCGTCGCAAGGCTGTAGCTCTTGAGGAAATCGTAAGGCCCGTTCGCAATCAGCGACAGGGTCGGTCGCCAAGCCCATTGTGCCGCGAAGTCGGCCCCGGGACGCCAGGCGAAGATGATGAATATGCCGATAGAGGCCGAGATCCCCAGCGCCGCCGCGATCGGCACCCGGATCGCCAGCAAGACCAGCGTGACGCAGAGCGCGATGAACCCGACGAGAAGCGGATCCACGGTCAGGCCTCCCTGTTGCGCGTATCGTCCGGCGCGATGTCCTCGCCCGTCACGGCAGTTTGGATGCCCTCGATGACGCTGAGCACCAGCCGCGCCACGAAGAGCAGGACCGCCGCGCCGAAGACCGCCTTCATCGGCCAGGTCGGAATCTGAAGCGTGCCGTCATAATAGGCCCCGCGCGTGATCTCGTCGGGCATGCGCCGCGCGACCATGAAGCCGATGCCGCCGAAGAATACCGCCATGGCCAGCGCGCCGAACGCCCGGAGCGCCCCCTTGGCGCGGATGCCGAGCCAGTCGGTCGTGATCGTGACCGCGATATGGCCACGCTGCCTTTCGACATAGGCGAGCGGGAGGGTGATCACGGCGACATTGAGCAGGCCCACCATCAGCAGATCATCGGGAATAGGCCGGGAAAACAGCGTCTTGCCGAGTATGGAGGAGACGATGATCAGACCCATGACCAAAAGCACGAGCCCCGCAAGGCTCAGGGCCGCAGTCTCGAGGGCAACCATCGCCTTGCGCAGCTTGTCGGCTCTTGCGATCATCTTGGGCGCTCCGGTGCTGTCAGGCGGAAGGGGGCGGATGAAGGGCGTCCGCCTGCGCGGCGGACGCATGGTCGATCAGGGCTGCGGGATCACTCCCAAGGATAGCCCTTGGCGGCAACTTCGGCAGCCCATTTTTCGGTAAGGGCGATCCACTCGCCAAAGAACGCTTTGCCGTCAATGCCCTTCTGGTCGGCCTTGGCGATCCAGTTGGCGGCATCCGCCAGCGCCACCTCGATCAGCGCCTCGCGCATCTCCGTGGGCGCACCCAGCATTTCGACGGCCTTGCCGTCGATCCCCGCGGCGAGCTTGGCCTTGGTCTCGATGCGCGAGCGGGCCATGATCCCGGCCATTTCGACGGTGAAGTCGCGGCCCAACTCATCCATCAGGGCACGCTGGTCCTCGGTCAGGCTCTGGTAGGTCCCGAGGTTCATGATGATGCCGAATCCCAGGGTCTGGCCCATGTTGATCTCGGTCATGTAGTTGGCGACCTCGTATTGCTTGTAGCCGTCGACGACGTAGTAATAGGTGGTCGATCCGTCGACCGAACCGTTGGAGAGGGCTTCATAGACATTGGGTTGCGACATTGACACGGTCGCCGCGCCGAAGGCTTCGAGCGCCGGAACATGCGCGCCCGTCGTGCGGATCGTCAATCCCTTGAGATCGTCGAGGCTGGCCACGGGCGTGTTGCGGGTGAGAAGCTGGGTGGGACCGGTCGTGTAGTTGCCGAAATACCGGACATTGAACCGCTGCGCCTCTTCCAGGGCGACGGGGTGCGTTGTCATGAGCTCATAGGCCGCCATCATGCCGATGTATTCGTCGGAAATCTCGCCCGTATCCACGACCTCATAGCTCACGAGCTGACCGGGCGCGTAGACCGGCACGATGGACCCCATGTCGGCCACGCCATCGGAAATCGCCTGCGCGGCACCGGCTGCGCCGACCAGCGCCCCGCCCCAGATGATGTCGAGGCCAAGCTCGCCGTTGGATCTCTTGCGCAGTTCCTGGTCCAGCCAGACAATACCGGACGCGCGCGCGCCGGCATTGGGGCCGAACTCGGCGAAGCGGAGTTCGCGGGTCTGTGCGTCGGCCGGGGTTGCCGTGAAGGTTGCAAGGCCTGTCAGCGCCAGCACCGCCGCACCGAGTGCGATCTTGAAGTGTTGCATTGGTATCCTCCCTTTGGGCCCGGCTTACGGGCTGCGTTCAGTGTTTGGCGGAGATCAGGCATATGTCAACTGGCAATCATAATTTCATCTGTTGAAATATACTCCGGGACGTGCCAGAGTTGCGGCGCGCAAATTGCGAAACGGGCACGAGGGCGAGCATGACACTCAACGAACGCGGCATCGCAAAGCGGGACGGCTCGACCCTGGCGCGGGTGCGTTCGGTGACGCGGGCGATCACGATTCTGAAATGCTTTTCTCCGGCGCGGATGTATCTGACGCTTGGCGAAATCGGCAGCGGTGCCGGGCTTGACGCGGGAACGGCGCGGCGGCTTCTGGTCACGCTGAGAGACAATGGCGTGATCGGACAGACGCCGGACGGGCGCTATTACCTGACCATGCAGATGATGCGCTTCGCCTCTGCCGTGCCCGAGGGGCGGTCCTTGCGGGAGGTGGCGCAAGATCACCTGCGCGCGCTTGCGGACGCGACCGGGCTGACCGTTCTGCTGTCCGTCATGCAGGACGGCAAGGCCATATGCATCGACAGGCAGCACGGCGATTCGCCGGTTCAGGTCCGTTGGTGGCCGGTTGGCGAGGCGATGCCGCTGAACTGCGGTGCCGCGCCGCGCCTCCTGCTGGCGCACATGCCCGAGGCCGAGCGGGACGCCGCCATGGAGGTGCCGCTGACGGCGATGACGCGGCACAGCACCACCAATCCCCTGGCCCTGAAAGAGCAGATCGACGCAATCCGGGCACAAGGGTGGTCGGTATCGACCGATGATGTGGTCGAAGGGCTATCGGCCCTGGCAGCCCCGGTTCGGGGCGCGGATGGAACGGTGATCGGCGCGGTTTCGCTTGGCGGATTGACGGCCGCGATCGTGGATGACGGTGGGGCCCCGCGCCGCCCGCTGCTTGCCGCGCTGGAGGCGGCCTGCGCGGGCATAGGCGCAAGCCTCCTGTAGTTTTCATCTGATGAAATCAAAATCATAAATTGACAAACCGCCCCGGACCAATACGCTGGCCGCAGTCAGAAACAGGAGGTCCGTATGGGGCTGACCATCGCCGAAAAGATTCTGGCGCGCAGCGCCGGACGCGACAGGGTCCGTGCAGGAGAGGATATCCGGGCGCGCCCGGATTTCGTCATCGCCTATGACTTTCCGGGCTACACCGATGTCATCTTCAGGCAGATGAAAGAGGAATTCGGCATCGACAGGGTCGTCGCCCCCGAACGCTTTGCGCTCTTCATCGACCACATGGTGCCGGCCGTCACCCCGGCGGAGGAAGAGCTGCACCAGATCACGCGCGACTGGGGCAAGGCGCAGGGTGTGCCTGTCTACGAGCGCAAGGGCATCGGTCACCAGGTCGCCGCAGAGCTTGGCTATGCGACGCCGGGGGCCTTCGCGGTGCATTTTGACGGGCATATCTCGCAACTGGGCACGTTCGGCACATTCGCCCTTGGCCTGCGGCGGCACCTGCTCGAGGCGTTCGTCAAGGAGCATATTCTCATCAACGTGCCGCAAACGGTGCGCGTCAATCTGACCGGCACACTGCGACCGGGCGTGATGGCGCGCGACATCTTTCACCACATCGTGCGCGAGATCGGCAGTTCCGCCTGCCGCTTCAAGGTGCTCGAACTGGCCGGGCCGGTGATCGACGCCCTGTCGCTGGAAGGCCGGCAATCCATCACCTGCCTTGCGATGTTCACCGGTGCGATCACCGCGATCATCAATCCCGACAAGACCGCTCTCGATTACGCGCGCCCAAGGGCCAGGGCGAAAATAGAGCCGCTGTTCTCGGATGACGATGCGGATTACGCAGCGCAGCACACCATCGACATTTCCGATCTGGAGCCGGTCGTCGTCATCCCGCCAAGCCCTGCGAACACGCAGAAGCTTTCCGACCATCTCGGCACCGAGGTGCATCTGGGGTATCTGGGGTCCTGTGCCTCGGGGCGGCTGGAGGATCTGCGCATCGCGGCCCGGGTGTTGAAGGGACGACAGGTCAAGCCGGGGTTTCAGTTGAACGTCGTGCCGACCAGCCAGGCAATCATGTGGCAAGCGGCGGAAGAGGGCATCATAGCCGATCTGGTCGCGGCCGGTGCCTTCGTGACGTCGTCATCCTGCGATTACTGCTTTGGTCGGATGGGCGTCATGTCCGCCGGGCAGAGGGCGGTCTCGACGGGCACGCTGAACGTGCGCGGACGCATGGGCAGCCGCGACTCCGAGATTTTCATCGTCAACGCTGCGGCAGTCGCCGCCGCCGCGATAGAAGGCAAGATCGCCGATCCGCGCGACTATCTCTGAAGGAGGCCGACGTGACTTTGAAAAACCTGCGTGGCCGCGTGGCCTGGATTTTCGACGAGCCGGATTTCGACATCGACGACATCGTCGGTGTCGCGAACATCAAGCTGAAGGACCCCGAGAAGCTGGCCGAGGTCGCCATGAAGGAATTCGATCCCGATTTTGCCGACAAGATAAAACCGGGTGACGTTCTCATCGGCGGCGAGAATTTCGGCTACGGCCATCCGCACTATCCGCCGATGATCGCAATGCGGCATCTCGGTCTGGCCGGGGTGATCGCCGAAAGCTTTTCGCCGGGCTACTGGCGGGGCGAGATCGCCATGGGCTTCGCTCAGGCGGCCTGTCCGGGCATCCTTGGCGCCGTGTCGCGCTGGGATGAGATAGAACTCGATTGGGCGCGCAACCTGTTTCGCAATCTGACCACCGGGGCCGAACTGCCGGTCGAGCCATTGTCCGAAGGGGACCGGATGATGCTCGCCCATGGCGGGCTCATCGGCTACCTTCATGCCCGCGACAGGGAGACCAGCGCATGACACCCACCACCAAGACGGAAATCGCCGCGCAATTGCGTGCGGGCAGGACACTCTGGGCCGCCGGTGCCTATGACGCGCTCTCGGCCAAGCTGGCCGAACAGGCCGGTTTCGATGCAATCATGAGCACCGGCTTCGGCATCTCGGCCTCGCATCTCGGGGCCCCCGATGTCGAACTCTACACCATGACCGAAAACCTCGGGGTTGTCTCGCGCATGGTCGATGCGGTCGAGGTGCCGGTGATTGCCGATACCGATACGGGATATGGCAATGCCCTGAACGTCATGCGGACCGTGCGCGCCTTCGAGAAGGCAGGGGTGACCGCGATGATCTTCGAGGATCAGCTTGCCCCGAAACGGTGCCCTGCCGCCGCAGGCCGCATCGAGATTCTGACGCCGGAGGAACACGCGGCCAAGATACGTGCCGCCGTCGAGGCGCGCCGCGACCCCGACACGATCATCATTGCCCGCACCGACGCGGCGACCGAGGCAGAGGCGATCATGCGCGGGCGGCTCTACGTTCAGGCGGGGGCCGATCTGATCCAGCCGATTTCGCGCTGCTTTCACGATATTGCCGGATTGACGCGCCTGCGCGAGGCCGTGGGCGTTCCGCTCTCGCTCCAGATCCTCGGATGGCTTGAGACCGATCTGAAGCCCGAAGAGATCGAGGCGGTTGCCGGACTCGCGGTTTTCCCTCTCGTCGCGTTGATGAGCGCGACCGAGGCGATGCGCCGGAACATGGCAACGCTGCGGAACGGCTACAGCACGCGCACACTGCCCCAGCCGGTTACGTCCATGTCCGAATTCAAGGAGTTGATTGGATTTGCCAAGGCCGAATCGGCGCAGGACAGGTTCCTGTTGGGCGACCCGCCCTCGAGCGACCGCGACAAAAATCTGGCCGCGGCGATGGACAAGGTGTTCGGCGATACGTGATCGCGCGTTGCATCCCCGAAAACGTCGTCGTCATGATGCAAGCGGTCCAAGCGACAGAACCGAGCCCGGTCGACGCTGCCAGGCATGGAGCGTCCTTGCAAACGATCCCGCGCTTGTGCCCGGCCGCTCAGGGGGCGGACGGGTCGCGCATCAGGGCGGCCAGCGCCGCGCGGTCCGGGCGCAGCCCGTCGCGCTCCGCGTGAGATGCAGCGCTCAGCCTGCCAGAAGTTGCGTTTCAGTGTGCCCGGTGATCGTGGCGGGCACAATCGCGCCCTCGGGGCGGTCGCTGTCGAAAAGCACTTCGGTGAATTGCTCCGTGCGGCCCATCCGGGGGCTTTCCATCAGCACCCGGTGCGCGCGGCCCTGCTGTGCGGCCAGATGCGCCGCGACCCGCGCGACACCGGCCTCGCGCAGCCGCGCGGCGCGCGCCTTGATCGCGGCACCGGGAACCTGCGGCATCTTCGCGGCGGGGGTGCCGGGGCGGGGCGAATAGGGAAAGACATGCAGCCAGGTCAGGTGGCACTCCTCCACCAGTCGCAGCGAATTGGCAAAATGCGCCTCCGTCTCGGTCGGGAAACCGGCGATGATATCGGCGCCGAATGTCATGTCGGGGCGCAGACGGCGGGCATCTTCGGCAAAGCGAATGGCATCATCCCGCAAATGCCGCCGCTTCATCCGCTTGAGAATCAGGTTATCGCCATGTTGCAGGCTCAGATGCAGATGCGGCATGAGGCGAGGCTCGGTGGCAATGGCCTGCATCAGGTTCTCATCGACCTCGATGGAATCGATGGAGGAAATGCGCAGGCGCGGCAAATCCGGCACCAGCCGCAGGATGCGCATCACCAGATCGCCGAGTTTCGGCTGTGCGGGCAGATCCGCCCCCCAGCTTGTCAGGTCCACGCCGGTCAGCACCACCTCGTGATAGCCCGCCCCGACCAACCGCTTGATCTGATCGACCACGACGCCCGCCGGAACGCTGCGCGAATTGCCACGGCCATAGGGAATGATGCAGAAGGTGCAGCGGTGATCGCAACCGTTCTGCACCTGAACATAGGCGCGGGAGCGTGTGCCGAAACCGTCGATCAGATGCCCCGCCGTCTCGGTCACGGACATGATGTCATCGACCTGCACGCGCTCGGTATCCCCGATGAAATCGGCAGCGAGACGGCCCCAGGTATCGGCCTGCATCTTCTCGGTATTGCCGATGACGGCATCGACCTCTGCCATGGCGGCGAAGGTCTCGGGCTCTGTCTGGGCCGCGCAACCGGTCACGATCAGGCGGGCACCGGGGTTCTCGCGGCGCAAGCGCCGGATCTCCTGCCGTGCCTTGCGCACCGCCTCGGATGTGACGGCGCAGGTGTTGACGACGACCGCGCCCGACAGGCCGGCCTGCGCGGCCAGTTCCTTCATCGCCTCGGTCTCATAGGCGTTGAGACGACAGCCAAGCGTTGTGAATTTCGGCGCGTTCATGCGTTGGCCCTGAGGAAATCGGGCGTCAGCACGCCGCTGGCCACATGCGCCGTCTCGCCGGTCATCCAGACGCCATCCGCGCGCCAGTCGATCTCCAGCGTGCCGCCATCGAGCGTGATCCGCACCCGCCGCCCCGTGAGCCCGCGCCGCGCAGCCGCCACCGCCGTGGCACAGGAGGAAGAGCCGGAGGCGAGTGTCACGCCCACGCCCCGCTCCCAGACGCGCATCCGCAGATGATCGGGCGCAATCAGGCTCGCCACCTGCACATTGGTGCGCGCGGGGAAAAGCGGGTGATGCTCGATGCGCGGGCCGATGTCGTCGAGCGCCACCGCCCCGGCATCCTCGACGAAAAACGTGCAATGCGGGTTGCCCATGCCGGTGCCCACGGGATCGCCCTCGATCGGCAGATGCAGGCTGTCCATCTCTCGGGCAAGCGGAATATCCCGCCAGTCAAGTTGAGGCTGACCCATGTTGACCGAGGTGCGGCCGCCGCCGGCATCGACCGCCGCGAGCATCCCGCGCGCGGTCGTGAGCCGCAGCGCGGATTTGCCCGTCTCGTCCATCAGGTGCCGCGCGATGCAGCGCGTGGCATTGCCGCAAGCCGCCGATTCGGAGCCATCGGCATTGTAAAAGGTCAGATGCGCATCGGCCCCCTCGGCCCCGTCGATCACCGCAAGCTGGTCGAAGCCTAGCCCGCAATGCCGGTCGGCAATGGCACGGATGAGCGCAACCGAGAGTGTCGGCGCACGCTCCCGCCCGTCAATGACAACAAAGTCATTGCCCAGCCCGTGCATCTTCATGAAGGGCAAACCGGTATCCGCGCGCGTGTCCATTGCTCGCGCATATACGCCCGCGCGGAACGGAATTCCAGCGCCCGCGACAGAAGCCGCGTTTTCGGGGTTGACCCTTCCCGCCCGCCTTTCTAGATACCGCCCCTAATGGACCGCTAACGCAGTTGTCAGACCAACTGACGTTAAAAAACGGTCCGGGACGACATAACTGGTTGTTCCTTCGGGATGAAACAGTTTAAGACGGGACGCTGGGTCGGCTTTCGGGCGGTCCGGTACTTGAGATGGGCCGTTAGCTCAGTTGGTAGAGCAACTGACTTTTAATCAGTGGGTCGCAGGTTCGAATCCTGCACGGCTCACCATCTTTCCCCGTGAAATCAGGTGGCGCAGAGCGCTAGCTGTGCGGAGCCTTGTGCGAACGGCACGCTGACAAGCTGAAATTCGCCGCAAACGCCCCCGTGCCGTCATCCGACCGCTGCGATGAAACCGGCCGGCACAGGACCCGACACCCTGCCGTGAAAAGGCACCCCATGCCCGGCCGAAACCTCTAACCCTTCCTGCCGAAGACCGGCGCGCGCTTGGCCATGTTGGCGGAGATCTGTTCCATCTGGTCGGGCTGGCCGACAAGGGCCGCCTGTTCACGGCTCTCTTCCATGAGGATCGTGGCCTCGTCCGCTCCACTTTCTGCCATTGAAATCAGACGCTTGGCGGCGCGGATGGCCGAGGGGCTGCGGGTGGCGACCTCTGCGGCCAGGTCGCACGCGGCGGCGAGCGGGTCCTCGGCCACCTCGCTGACAAGGCCCCAGTCCGCGGCCTGCACGGCGGGGACGGGCCGGGCGGTATAGGTCAGGTGCCGGATCACGTCCGAGCGAGTAAGGCGCGGCAAAAGCGCCATGCCGCCCATATCGGGGATCAGCCCCCATTTCATTTCCATGATGGCCAGTTGCGCATCCGGTGCCGCGAGGCGGATATCGGCCCCGAGCGCAAGCTGGAACCCCGCGCCATAGACCGCCCCATGAAGTGCCGCGATCACCGGCACGGGGAGTTTGCGCCAGACCATCGCCACCTCCTGAAAGAGGTTGGTCGTGCCATGTGTGCGCGGCAGAATGAGCGCCTCGGGGTCGCCACGGGCAAGGGCCGCGAAGCTCATCACATCGAGACCGGCGCAAAATGAGTGCCCTTCACCGGAAAGCACAACGGCGCGGATATCGGCCTCCATCAGCGCGTGACCGGCGGCGACGATGGCCTCGGCCATCTCGGGATCGACGGCGTTGCGCTTGTCGGGGCGGGTGAGGGTGACATGGGCGATGTGACCCTTGATCTCGGTGGTGACGCGGGGCATGAGCGGTCCTCCTTTGCGGCGATGAAACACGCACGAGGCCCCGCTGGCCAGAGGAACGTGGCGGCAGGCCCTTGCCGCACACCCCCGCATCCCGTTATCTCTGCATCCATGACCCATCCGCGATACACCCCGCTGATCCAGAGCCTGCCCGCCGCCGTGCCCTTTGTCGGCCCCGAGGAGCAGGAGCGCGCGCGCGGCGCACCCTTTGCCGCGCGGCTGGGGGCCAACGAGAACCTCTTCGGCCCCTCGCCCGCCGCGCTGGAGGCGATGCGCCATGAGGCGGCGGAGGTCTGGAAATACGGCGACCCGACAAGCCACGATCTGCGCGCGGCACTGGCGGCGCATCTGGGCGTGGCGCTTGGAAACGTGCTGGTGGGTGAGGGGATCGACGGGCTATTGGGCAATCTGGTGCGGCTGCTTGTTGCCCCCGGCGACCGGGTGGTAACCTCGGACGGGGCCTATCCGACCTTCAACTACCATGTCGCGGGCTTTGGTGGCGTGCTCGACAGGGTGCCCTATGCCAATGACGCCGAGGACCTGCCCGCGCTCATCGCCCGCGCGCATGAGGTGGGCGCGAAGCTCATCTATTTCGCCAATCCCGACAATCCGATGGGATCATGGGTGCGGGGCGCGGCCATTTCCGCGGCGCTCGATACCCTGCCCGAGGGCTGCGTGCTGTGCCTCGACGAGGCCTATATCGAGTTCGCCCCCGAGGGCACCGCGCCCGACATCGCCGCCGACGATCCCCGCGTGATCCGGATGCGCACCTTTTCCAAGGCTTACGGGATGGCGGGCGCGCGGATCGGCTATGCGGTGGCCGAGGCGGGGTTGATCAAGGCGTTCGACAAGGTGCGCAACCATTTCGGCATTAACCGGATGGCGCAGGCGGGCGCGCTTGCCGCGCTCAATGATCCTGCGTGGCTTGCGCATGTGCAGGCCGAAGTGGTCCGCGCACGGGCCGGGATCGCCCGGATCGCGGCGGAAAACAACCTGACCGCCCTGCCATCAGCCACCAATTTCGTGACGGTCGATTGCGGGCGCGACGGCGATTTCGCCCGCCGCGTGCTGGGATCGCTGGTGGCGCAGGGTGTGTTCGTGCGGATGCCGTTTGTCGCGCCGCAGGATCGCTGCATCCGTATAAGCTGTGGCCCTGAGCGGGCGTTGGCGGTTCTGGCCGGGGCGCTGCCCGCGGCGCTGGAAGCGGCGCGGGTAGGTTAACGGCGCTCTGCCGCCAGACGCGGCACCGACCAGCCCCAGAAGCGCACCAGCATGAACACCCCCGCCAGCGCCAGCCCGGCGGCAAGGCCAAGCCAGATGCCGGGACCGCCCAGGCCGAAGGTAAAGCCCAAAAGATAGCTCACCGGCACGCCGACGGCCCAATAGCTCAACCCCGCGATGACCATGGGCACGCGCGTGTCCTGCACCCCGCGCAAGAGGCCAAGCGCCATGACCTGCGCCGCATCCACCAGCTGAAACAGCGCCGCCGCCGCCAGGAGCGTCACGCCGATGCCGATCACCGCCGCGCGGTCGGGCTCGTCGGGCGCGAGAAAGAGGCCGATCAGCACCTGCGGCATCGTCAGGAACATGATGACCGTAAAGAGCGCCACCGTGGCCGAGACCGCCAGCACCACCTTTGCCCCGTCACGCAAGCCCTGCACGTCACCGCGCCCCTGCGCCTGCCCCGCGCGCACCGTGGCCACGTTCGAGAGGCCCACATGGACCATGAACATCACCGATGTGACCTGAAGCCCGATACCGTGCGCGGCCAGCGGCAAGGTGCCGAGCCAGCCCATCATCACCGAAGAGGCGGCGAAAAGGCCCACCTCGGCCAGATTGGTCAACCCGATGGGCCAGCCGAGGCGAAAGACACGGCCAAACGCCTCACGATCCGGTCGCCAGAACCGCTGAAAGAGCGCGTGTTCGGGCGTGGCACGGGTGACATAGATCGCCAGCACCACCATCGAGGCGAGGTTGACCAGAAGCGAAGCCACCGCCGCGCCCTTCACGCCCATCTCGGGCAGGCCGAAATTGCCGAAGATCAGCGCGTAATTGATCACGATATTGAGCGCGACCGCCGCCAGCGTCACCCAGAGCACCACGCCCGTGCGCTCCAGCGCGGCGAGGTAGGATTTGAGCACCATCACCATGAGCGCGGGCAGGATGCCCCAGCCCGCGATGCCCAGATAATCGGCGGCCAGCGCCGAGGTGGCGGGCTCCTGCCCCAGCCAGCCAAAGACCGCGCGCGACCCCAGCATCGCGGGCAGGGTCAACAGGCCAAAAAGCGCCGAGGCCCAGAGGCCCATCCGCGTCACCCGCCGGACCTGCGCCCCCTCGCCTGCCGCCGCGGCGCTTGCCACCATCGGCATCACCGCCCAGGCAAAGCCCGATCCCATGATGAAGAGCACGAAGAAGAGCGTGCCGCCCAGCACCTCGGCGGCCAGCGCCTCGACCGAATACCAGCCCAGCATGATCGCATCCGTGAGCGTGATGGCGAACTGCGCCACATGGCTGCCGATGAGCGGCAGGCCAAGCCCCAGAATGGCGCGCAGATGCTGGCGATATGACAGGCGGGCGGACATGGCCCTCGCCTATGCCGGAGGCGCGGCGGAGGCAAGAGGCAGGCTCAGAACCGCCCCGCCGCCGCGAGCCGGTTCAGGGCGAAGAGGAGGTCATTGTTGCGGAACGCATGTCCGCCGGGATGCAGGCAGAGATCGAGGATCGCGCCCTCGGGATTGCGCCTTTGAGTGCAGGCGAGATCGCCCGTCCGCGTCTCGCCCGCTGCCGCGAATCCGCCGAACCGGGCGTAGAAATCGAGCACATCGCGCACATCGCCCTGCCAGGTCTCGCGGATCGGGCGGCCTTCCATCGGCACGGTCGGATCACTCGTGCCGTGGAGATGCACCACGCTCGCGGGCGGGGCTGCGCAGGTCTCGGGCGCGCGCTGCCAGAAGGTGCCCGAGATGGCGACAAAGCCCGCAAAGCGCTCGGGCATGGTGCAGGCCAGCGTCCAGACCATCATCGCACCGGCCGAGAACCCGGCAGCCACCAGCCGCCGCTCGTCGATGTCAAAGCGACGCGCCGCATCCGCGATCACCGCCTCGACATAGGCGGTCTCCTCCTGTCCGGTGGCTTCGGGATGGCCCGGCACATGCGGGATCACCCAGTCATCGCTGAGCGATTTCAACGCGATGAGCGCCAGCCCCCGTTCCGAGAGAGCGCGCCGCAGCGCACCGTTGCGCATCACCCCCGCCGCCGAACCGCGATAGCCATGGGCATAGACCACAGCCCCCGTCGTGGCCGTCCCCTCGGGCAGCGCGATGCGGTAATGCCGGTCGCCGAGCACGCAATCGCTCTCGGCCCCGCAGGCCAGCGCACCGCCGCCGAGGACACAGAGAATCGCACCGATGATCGCCTGCCGCATGTCGCCTCCCCGGCTCATCCTGCGCGGAGTCATGGACCGGACAAGTCACAACTCCGTGCCCGGCGCGGTGCGATCACGCGGATGTGATCGGCTGGACGGCGAAAAGAAACGGTTTGGTAAGGTCGTTCGGCTTGGATGTCCCCGAGGGCACATGACCAAAAGGGAAACGCGACGCCGATGACACGCCTGACCACCCTCCTGATCCTTGTCCTCGGCCTGTGGCCCCTGCCGCACGCGGCCGCCGCGCAGACGCTGAGCGAATTGCGCACACAGCTTCAGGCCACGCTTCAGCGCACTCTCGGGCGCAGCATGATCGACGGGGCGTTGCACCATGTGGATCTCGAAACCGGGGACCTGCGCACCTATTACCCGACCGAGAATCACGAAATCATCCTGCGCATGGGCGATGTCTACGTGATGTGTGCCACGCTGGTCGATACGACGGGGCGCGACGTGCCGGTCGATTACTACCTCGTCCAAAGCGGCGGGCGATTTGGCGTGGTGCGCATGGAAATCGACAATCGTGCACCACTTCAGGCCCTGATGGACGCCGGCCGCGCCCGACGGCTGCAATAGGCAGGGCGCAGAAGACATGGGCATGAGCGCCACGACCGATCCGCGCACGCCGACGCTTGGCCTCTATCTGCGGCTCGCGGCGGTCATGATTCCCACCTTCCTGCTTTTCGCGGGCACGGGGCTCTGGTGGCTGAGCGGCAAGAACCTGTTGCGCAGCGAAGAGGCAATGGCCATGCGCATCGGCAACGCCACCGCGCGGCTGGGCGGCGCGCTCGAACGCTTCAGCGATCAGGCCGACGGGGCCGTGGACTGGCAGAATCCGCATGTGCGCGACCTGATGCAGACGCTTCTGGGCGACCCGGCAATCCGCTGCGTCGAGCTGCGCGATCCGGCCTCGGGCCTGTCGCTGGCCGTGGTCCCCGCAGGGCTGGGCTGTGCCGGGGCCGAGGGCGCGCTCGCCCTGCCCTACGAGGTCTATTCCTGGCCCATCACCGAGCTTGTCACCCGCTTCGACGAGCGCGAGATCGCCGCCGTCAAACGCTACCAGCGCGATCTTCTGCTGTTGCTGCTGGCAGGCGGCATCGTGATCGCCACGCTGGCCAACTGGCTGTCGTTCCGCATCATCGTGGGCCGCCCGCTGCGGCGACTGATCGGACGGCTCGAGGCCGCGCGTGCCGCCGCCATCGCCGCCAACGAGGCGAAATCCGAGTTTCTCGCCAAGATGAGCCACGAAATCAGGACACCGATGAACGGCATCATCGGCATGGCCGATCTTCTGTCAGAGACCGCACTGAGCCCCGAGCAGGACGGTTATGTGCGCACCATGGTGCGCTCGGGCGATGCGCTTCTGACGCTCATCAACGACATTCTGGATTTCTCCAGGATCGAGGCGGGCAAGCTTGACCTCACGCGGGAACCATACCGCCTGTGCGAGATCGTCGAGGATGTCACGCAGTTGCTTGCGCCGCTCGCCGCGCGCAAGGGGATCGAACTTTTCAGTCATGTCGCACCCGATCTTCCCGAGGTGATGATCGGCGATGCCGGGCGGCTGCGGCAGATCCTCGTCAATATTGCCGGCAATGCGGTCAAGTTCACGCTGGACGGTCATGTGGCGATGGAGGTCGCGCGCGCGGGGCCCGGAGAAATCACCATCCGCGTGACCGACACCGGCATGGGTATTCCCGCAGATCAGCAGCACAGGGTGTTCGCCGCCTTCGAACAGGCCGATAACGGGGCCGCGCGCGCCTTTGGTGGCACCGGGCTCGGCCTTGCGGTAAGCCGCCAGCTTGTCACGCTCATGGGGGGACGGATCGCGCTTGCCTCGGAGGAGGGGCGCGGCACCTGTTTCACCGTCACGCTGCCGCTTGTGCCCGACTGCGCGCACGAGGGACGGGCCGCGCTACCGCTCAGGCCACAGGGCGCGCCTGCGCCGGTGATCTGGCTGGCCGACCCGCTCAGCGACCGCCGCGCCGGACTTGAAACGCTGCTCACGCATCTGGGGGCCGAGGTTCGCGCCACGCAGAGCGCGGCGACCCTGCCCGAGGCGGGTTGCCCGGACCTGATCATGCTTGACGAGGCCGCCGGACGGCTGGCGTCTTGCCCCGACGTGCCGCGCCTCTTGATGACCGGCGCACCGGCCTGCGCGCCCAAGGGCGGCGCGGCGCTGCGCAAGCCCTTGCGCGAGGGCGCGCTTGTTGACGCGTTGCGGCGGCTACTGGGGGAACCCCGGGGCACGGCGTCCCCGGTGCCCCCGCCCGTCCTGCCAGCGCCGACCAAATGGGCAGTCGGGTTGGACATTCTGGCGGTTGATGACAACGCCACCAACCGCTTGCTGATCGAGCGGTATTTCAGCGGCTCAGGGGCGGTGCTGCGGATGGCGGCGAGCGGGGCGGAGGCCGTTTCGCTCTATGCAGAGGCCCCCGCGCGGCTGGTGCTGATGGATGTCTCGATGCCCGGCATGGACGGCTATCAGGCGGCGGGCCTCATCCGCACGCAGGAGCGCGCGCACGACTGGCCGCCCGCGCATATCGTTGCCGTCACGGCCAATGTGCTCGACCAGCACCGGCAGGCGGCGCATCTGGCGGGCATGGACGGGTTCATGCCCAAGCCTTTGCGCAAGGCCGATCTGGTGGCCTATATCGCGCGTTTGCGCGACGAGGCTGCCCCGCACGCCGCCGAGTGACGCGCCTCAGCGGTCGCGCCAACGGTTGACGATCGGATAGCGCCGGTCAAGCCAGAACGCACGCGCGGTCAGGCGCGTGCCCGGGGCGGACTGAAAGCGCTTGTATTCGCTGATATAAAGCAGGTGCTCGACGCGGCGGGCATCGGCCTCGTCATGGCCCGCCGCGACGCAATCGGCAATCGCGCCATCCTGATCGACGAGGATCTCGAGGATGCCGTCCAAAACCGGGTAATCGGGCAGCGAATCGCTGTCCTTCTGATCGGCGCGCAACTCGGCGCTCGGCGGCTTGTCGATCACGCGCGGCGGGATCAGCGCGCCGGCAGGCCCCGCCATCCACGCGCGGTGATGGGCGTTGCGCCAGCGGCAGATGTCAAACACGCGTGTCTTGTAGAGATCCTTGATCGGGTTATAGCCGCCTGCCATGTCGCCGTAGATCGTGGCATAGCCCACCGCCACCTCGGACTTGTTGCCGGTGGTGAGCAGCATCTCGCCGAACTTGTTGCTGAGCGCCATGAGCAACAGGCCGCGCAGGCGCGACTGGATGTTCTCCTCGGTCAGGTCCGCCTCCATCCCCTCGAAGAGCGGCGCGAGGATCGTTGCGATTGCCGCGCGCCCCTCGGCAATCGGCACGAAATCATAGCGACACCCGAGATTTTTGGCCACCGCCTGCGCGTCCTCCAGCGAGGCACGCGAGGTATATTCCGAGGGCAGCATCACGCAGCGCACATTCTCCGCGCCCAGCGCATCGACCGCGATGGTGGCGACAATCGCGCTGTCCACCCCGCCCGAAAGGCCCAGCAAAACCTTCGAAAAACCTGCCTTGCGCAGGTAGTCGCGCAAGGCCAGAACCATGGCGTGATAATCCTGCTCGAGATCGTCGGGCAGATGGGCAAGCGGGCCGGGATCGGCGCGCCAACCCTCGGCCCCGCGCACGAAATCCACATGCGCCACCGCCTCTTCGAACATCGGCAGTTGCAGCGCCAGCGCGCCGCCGGGGTTGAGCACGAAAGAGCCGCCGTCGAAGACCTGATCGTCCTGCCCGCCGAGAAGATTGAGATAGACGAGTGGCAAGCCGGTCTCGATCACGCGGGCGACCATCAGGTTTTGCCGCACGGCCATCTTCTCGCGGTAATGCGGCGAGCCGTTGGGCACGAGTAGGATTTCGGCCCCGGTCTCGGCCAGGGTCTCGGCCACGTCCGCGTGCCAGGCGTCCTCGCAGATGGGCGAGCCGATGCGCACCCCCGCAACCGCATAGGGCCCGGTCACCGGGCCACTGGCATAAAGCCGCTTTTCGTCGAACACCGTCTCGTTGGGCAGGTGATGCTTGAGCACGCGCGCCGTCACACGCCCACCTTGCAGGATGTAATAGGCGTTATAAAGCCCGACGCCCTCGAGCGCCGGGCCGCCGATGGCGAGCGCGGGGCCATGGGCGCAGTCGCGCGCAAGAGCCTCTATCGTGGCGATGGCGGCCTGATGAAAGGCCGGTTTCAGCACCAGATCCTGCGGGTTGTAGCCGGTGACGAACATCTCGGGCAGCGCCACGAGATCGGCCCCCGCCGCGCGCCCCGTCTCCCAGGCCTGCCGCGCCAGCGCCGCGTTGCCCGCCAGATCGCCCACCGTGGGGTTGAGTTGTGCCAGTGTCAGGCGAAACCGGTCTGCCATGCGCGCCCCCTTGCCGCTTCTGCCAATCGAGATAACAGATCGCCGCGCAAGGGAAAGCCGAATTGCCCGAAACCCGTTGTCACATCGCGACCGCTCCTCTAGATTTGGCGCGACCCGCCACAGGATCGGGCAGGCGAGGGGCACCGGGGCAGAGATGACACGTTTTCCGAGACAGATGATTTTCGCGGCGGCGCTGCTCGTGGGCGCGGGTGCGGGTGCCCAGGCGCAGAACAGTGACGTCCAGACCAAGCAATATGACGATGGCGGCATCTACGAGGGCACGTTCAAGGACGGGCTGCAACACGGCACCGGCACCTATACCCTGCCCAACGGCTACGAATATACCGGCGACTGGGTCGAGGGAGAGATCCGCGGGCGCGGTGTCGCGCGCTTTCCCAACGGCTCGGTCTATGAGGGCGAGTTCGAGCGCGGCAAGCCGCACGGGATCGGCAAGATCGTGTTCGCCGATGGCGGCACCTATGAGGGGGACTGGACCGAGGGCGAGATCACCGGCACGGGCATCGCGATCTATGCCAATGGGGTGCGCTACGAGGGCGGGTTTCTGAATGCCATGCACCACGGCAAGGGCCGGATGGAGAGTCCGGGCGGCTATCGCTACGAGGGCGACTGGGTCAATGGCGTCAAGGAAGGCAATGCCACGATCACCTATCCCGACGGCGCGATCTACGAGGGTGCGGTGCTGCGCGGCGCACGCGAGGGCGAAGGCAAGCTGACCATGCCCGACGGCCTTGTGTATGAAGGCACCTGGAAAGAGGGCCAGATCGACGGGCGCGGCACGCTGACCCAGCCCAATGGCGATGTCTACGAGGGCGATCTGGTGGCCGGGAAGCGGCAGGGCGCGGGGCGCGTCACCTATGCCAATGGCGATGTCTACGAGGGACAGTTCGCCGACGACCTGCGCCATGGGCAGGGGGTCTTTACCGGCACGGACGGCTATCGCTACGAAGGCGAATGGCAGAACGGCAAGATTTCCGGTCAGGGCCGCGTCAGCTATCCCGACGGCTCGGTCTACGAGGGGCAGTTTCGCGACGATCTGGCCAACGGGCAGGGCTCGATCACCTATCCCGACGGCGCCACCTACGAGGGCGAGTGGGTCGGCGGCGTGATCGAGGGGACGGGCCGCGCAACCTATCCCAGTGGGCTGGTCTACGAGGGCGAATTCCGCGAGGCGCGCAACCACGGCCACGGCGTGATGACCTATCCCGACGGCTATCGCTACGAAGGCCAGTGGCAGAACGGGCAACGCCACGGGCAAGGCACCGTGACCTATCCCGACGGCTCGGTCTATGAAGGCGGCTTTGCCGATGGCCAACGCCACGGACAGGGCCGCATCACCATCCCCGACAATCCGGAGACGCCCGAGAACGAGAGCTTCGCCTATGACGGTGAATGGCGCGAAGGCGAGATTTCCGGTCGCGGCGTGGCCACCTATGCCAATGGCGATGTCTACGAGGGCATGTTCCTTGCGGGCAAGCGGCAGGGCGAGGGCACGATGCGCTATGCCGGGGGGCAGGAAGAGAGCGGCACCTGGGAAGACGGCGTGCTGAGCGACAACATCACCCGCAGCGAGTGATCACACCACCCCGCCCGCCTCAAGACGCGTCAGCAGGTGCGCGGCATCACGCAGCACCGCATTCCGGTGGTCGGCGGCCATCCTGTCCCATGTGCGGTAAACTGGCCCCATGCGCGGATTGCGCCCGAACCGGTCGCGGTGGCGGATCAGGAAATCCCAGTAGAGCAGGTTGAAGGGGCAGGCATCGGGGCCGGTCTTGGCCTTCACCGAATAGGCGCAGGCAGCGCAGTAATCCGACATCCTTGCGATGTAATTGCCCGAAGACACATAGGGTTTCGAGGCGATGATCCCGCCATCGGCAAACTGGCTCATGCCGATCACGTTGGGGGCCTCGACCCATTCAAAGGCATCGGCATAGACCGCCAGATACCATGCGTGAACCTTGGCCGGGTCCACCCCGGCAAGCAGGGCGAAATTGCCCGTCACCATCAGCCGCTGGATATGATGGGCATAGGCCTCTTCTTTGGTCTGGTCGACGGCCTGGGCCACGCAGGTCATGCGTGTTTCGCCACCCCAGTAAAAGCCGGGCAGATCACGGGTTTGGCCAAGCGCATTGCGCGCCGTATAGTCTGGCCCCTCGCGGAAATAGATGCCGCGCACGTATTCGCGCCAGCCGATCACCTGCCGGATATAGCCCTCTGCCGCGTTGATCGGCACGAGGCCCGCTTTCCACGCCGCTTCCACGCGGGCGCAGATGTCCAACGGGTCGAGCAGGCCGAGATTGAGATACATCGAAATGACCGAGTGATGCACAAACCGGTCACCGCTCACCATCGCATCCTGATAATCGCCGAAGTTCGGCAGCAGATGGGTGGCGAAGTGATCGAAGGCGCGCCACGCCTCATCGGATGTCACGGCGAACCAGAACGGGCGCAGATCGCCGAAATGCCCGCCAAAGCGCGTCTCGACCAGATCGAGCACGTCGCGGGTCATCGCGTCGGGCTCAAAGCGCATCGGCGTGGCACGCAGCATGTCGGCCTGCGCCGGTTTGCGGTTGTCGTGGTCATAGTTCCACTTGCCGCCCGCGGGTTTGTCACCCTCCATCATCAGCCCGGTCTTGCGGCGCATCTCGCGATAGAAATACTCCATCCGCAATTCCTTGCGCCCCTCGGCCCAGCGGTCGAACTCATCGAGCGCGCAGATGAACCGGTCATCCGGCAGTTGCGTCACGGTCAGGGGGGCCTCATCGAGCGCCGCAATCAGCCGCCATTCGCCGGGCTGCGTGGCGATCACCTCGGAGGCCCCGAATTCCCCCGCGCGCCGCATCAACTCGCCGACAATCGACGGCGTGGCCTCCGGATCATCAAGCCGGGTATAAGCCACCTTCCAGCCGTTCGCGCGCAACTCTTGCGCAAAATGACGCATCGCCGACAGGATCAGCGCGATTTTCTTGGGATGGTGCGGCACATAGCTGCCCTCGTCCCTCACCTCGGCCATGACCACCACGTCAAACGCCTTGTCCGCCGCACGGAGCGCCGGGAGATCAAGGCTAAGCTGATCGCCAAGCACCAGCACAAGCCGCGTCACCATGGCACGGTTTTCCCCTGCCAATCAAAGAACCCGCCGCTGTCTTCGGGCCGCAACCCTTCGATGACGCGCAAAAGGTTTTCCGCCGCTTCCGACGCGGGCACCGCCGGGTGCCGCCCCAGATACTTGCGGGTGAATTCGGTCTCGACCGTGCCCGGATGCAGCGCCACGCAGATGGCCTCGCGATGGCTGCGCCCCAGTTCGATCGCGCCGGTGTGAGTCATCTGGTTGAGCGCCGCCTTGGCCGTCCGGTAACTATACCAGCCGCCAAATCGGTTATCCCCGATGGAGCCCACGCGCGCCGAGAGCGCGGCAAAAACTGCGCGGCGGTCACGCGGCAAGAGGCGCACGACGTGTTTGAGAACCAGCGACGGCCCCACACAATTGAGCGCGAATTGATCCAGCATCGCCTGCGCGCTCACGTGCCGCAGCGCCTTTTCCGGTGCGGCACCGCCGATTTCCAGCGCGCCGGTCGCCACGAGGACCAGATCGAATGGCCCCTCAAGTCGCCCCAAGGTGGCCGCGACCGAGACCTCATCCGTCACATCCAACCCGTCGCCGCTGCGCGACAGGCCCGTAACGGCGACGCCCCGCGCTCTGAGGGCCATACTGACCGCCTGCCCGATGCCGCCCGACGCGCCGATGATCAATGCCCTGTCCATGTGCGCAGAGCTAGCCGGAAGCGGCATCGCTTCAAGCCGCCAATTTCGGGGTTTTCAAGCCGCGCGCCCGTGCCTATAGTCTTGGACATGATCGTGACCGCACATACCGCTTGCCTTGCCCGCGCCCTCCGCGCGGCGCGCGCGCTGTGCCTAGGCCTTAGCCGCCTCTGAGCGTGCCGCCCGGCGCGAGCGCTCAGAGGATGTGCCGTTTCGCGCCAAGAGGCCCAAGGATCAACCGAAAGAGACCGACATGACCAACCCGACAAAGGATCGCGTTTCGCCAAAGGCGAAGAAGGATCGCGTGGTGATTTTCGACACCACGTTGCGCGATGGCGAACAAAGCCCCGGCGCGACCATGACCCATGACGAAAAGCTCGAGATCGCGCAACTTCTCGACGACATGGGCGTCGATATCATCGAGGCGGGCTTTCCCATCGCCTCGGAGGGCGATTTCCGCGCCGTGAGCGAGATCGCGAAGAACGCGAAGAATGCCACGATCTGCGGCCTCGCGCGCGCGAACCTCAAGGATATCGACCGCTGCTGGGAGGCGGTGCGCCACGCAAGAAGCCCGCGTATCCATACCTTTATAGGCACCTCGCCGCTGCATCGCGCCATTCCCAATCTCGACATGGACCAGATGGCCGAGCGCATCCACGAGACGGTGACCCATGCGCGCAACCTCTGCGACAACGTGCAATGGTCGCCGATGGATGCCACCCGCACCGAATGGGATTACCTCTGTCGCGTGGTCGAAATCGCGATCAGGGCGGGCGCGACCACGATCAATATCCCCGATACCGTGGGCTATACCGCGCCCGAGGAATCCGCCTCGCTCATCCGCCGCCTGATCGAGACCGTCCCGGGCGCGGGTGAGGTGGTCTTTGCCACCCATTGCCACAACGATCTGGGCATGGCCACGGCCAACGCGCTTGCCGCCGTCGCGGGCGGTGCGCGCCAGATCGAATGCACGATCAACGGGCTTGGCGAACGCGCGGGCAACACCGCCCTCGAAGAGGTGGTGATGGCGCTCAGGGTGCGCGGCGACATCATGCCCTACGAGACCGGGATCGACACCCGCAAGATCATGCACATCTCGCGCCGGGTGGCGGCCGTGTCGGGCTTTGCCGTGCAGTTCAACAAGGCGATCGTCGGCAAGAACGCCTTTGCGCACGAGAGCGGCATCCATCAGGACGGGATGCTCAAGAATGCCGAGACCTTCGAGATCATGCGCCCCGAGGATATCGGTCTCACCGAGACCAATATCGTCATGGGCAAGCATTCTGGCCGGGCCGCATTGCGCTCCAAGCTCAAGGATCTGGGCCATGAGCTGGCCGACAACCAGCTCAACGATGTCTTCGTCCGCTTCAAGGAGCTTGCCGACCGCAAGAAGGAAATCTACGACGACGATCTCGTGGCCCTTGTCACCGCCGGCGGGGACACCGGGAATGACCGCTTGCAGATCAAGCATCTGCGCGTGATCTGCGGCACCGAGGGGCCGCAACAGGCCAGCCTCACGATGGAGATCGACGGGCGCGAGGTCTCGACCGAGGCCACCGGCGACGGCCCGGTCGATGCCACGTTCAACGCGGTCAAGGCGCTGTTTCCGCATGAGGCGCGGTTGCAGCTTTATCAGGTCCATGCCGTGACCGAGGGCACCGATGCACAGGCGACCGTCTCGGTGCGGATGGAGGAGGCGGGCCGCATCGTCACCGGGCAATCGGCGGATACCGATACCGTGGTGGCCTCGGCCAAGGCCTATGTCCACGCGCTGAACCGGTTGCTTGTCCGGCGCGAGAAAACCGGCGGCGACGCGCGCGAGGTCAGCTACAAGGACGTGTCGTAACACGGGCCCGGCGCGGGACAGGAACGCCCGGATGAGAGGATCATCCGGGCGTTTTCCTGTCCCGGTCCGGCGGCGCGGGATTCTGTGCTCCGCTGCGACTGCCCCCGACGGCATGGCAGACCCGACATCCCCGCGCGCCACGTCATCCCCGCGAAGGCGGGGATCTCTTGGGGCCCGTCCTCGGAAGAGGGAGCCGCGCGGTCGACGGGCCGCGGTCTGGCGAGGCGACGGCGGTGGCTGCCACTTTATCCCTGCCAAGTCCGTGTGCCCCCAAGACGGAGCGCAACACCTCAAAATCGCCAGGCCGGGGGGCGGCCCGGCGATCCGCGCGGCACCTTCGGTGCTATTCGCGCGGGCAATGACTTTGTTTGGCGGGGTGGCCTTTGGCCTACGCTTGCCATTCATTTCTTTTGGATAAATGCGTTTTTGTTAAAGCGTGAAACATCAGCCAAAACATCTCGCCAGCTATCGCTATCTTTGGCCCTCTCTATATCGCTCGTCATGGTGTCGTAGATAATGTCCTGTTGTTTCTCAGATACAGAAGAGATTAGTTCGTGATGGTCCTGCGCCTCATACATATACAGATAGAATATGTCTTCTGGCAAACGTACGTCAGTGCTGTCATAGATACCCTTCGCGGTATTTATTCTTGTGCCTCTCCATCTCTTTTTAGGTTTAGAAATATGGCCAAAAATTGCTACTGGACCCATTTTAACGTAGACGACAAATAATTCGGTCGGATCATTCTTGATCAACCGAATTACACTATGTCTGTTCAAGTATCGGTTCCAGATTCCAGGAAGGTCTTCGTGATTGGCATCGTGCAGTTGCCAATGTTCAAAAATATGTATTGGAAAGCGCCCATAACTACTTTCATTTCCCAATAATTGGTTACGCCAATGAGCAATTGCGTTATCCAGCAAAGCCTTAGACCTATCATCCAGTTGAGAACCAACTGTGCCCCCAAATTGATCCATTTGCGTCGCGCGCCAAACGACCGATAGCGCAAATTTAGACAACCATTGGTCGTATGTGAATTTACTTGGTTTCTTTTGAACTGCGTTATCGAAGATGCTAGCTTTGAAACGATTTTCAAAAACTGAAAGATCACCTTCGCACTTCTTACACAGCATTTCTTGGGTAAAACCATCTTGCTGGCGTCGATCAATTGTTTGCCCAGTTCTAAGATAGCCTGTTGGGCTCGTTTTCTTCTGCCAACGGAAAACAAACTTAGGAATAATATGGCTTCTTTGAAGCTCTCCCGGAACTCCGCAAAGTCCGCAGTCCCCCCTCATACATCCAACTCCTCCACAAACCGTGCATTCTCCGAGATATACTGGAACCGCAATTCCGGCTTCTTGCCCATTAACCGCTCCACCAGATCGCCGGTCTCTCCCGGCTCATCCTCGTCGATCGTCACGCGGATGAGTTTGCGCGAGGCGGGGTCCATGGTCGTCTCTTTCAGATCCTTGGCGTCCATCTCGCCCAGACCCTTGAAGCGGCTGACGTCGATCTTGCCCTTTCCCCCCAGCCCTTTTGCCAGCCAGAGATCGCGCTCGGCCTCATCCAGACAATAGACCCGTTTCGCGCCCTGCGTCAGCCGATAGAGCGGCGGGCAGGCCAGATACAAATGGCCCGCGTCGATCATCGGGCGCATTTGCGTGAAGAAGAAGGTCATCAGCAACGCCGCAATATGCGCGCCATCCACGTCCGCGTCGGTCATGATGATGATCTTGTCATAGCGCAGATCATCAAGGTTGAATTTCGTCCCCAGCCCGACGCCCAGCGCCTGCGTGAGATCGCTGATTTCCTGATTGCTGCCCAGTTTTGACGACGCCGCCCCCAGCACGTTCAGGATCTTGCCCCGCAGCGGCAAGAGCGCCTGCGTCTTGCGGTCCCGCCCCATCTTGGCCGAACCGCCCGCCGAATCCCCCTCGACGATGAACAACTCCGTGCCCTCGCGCGTGGCCGAGGTGCAATCGACCAGCTTGCCGGGCAGGCGCAGTTTCTTGGTGGCGGTCTTGCGCGCGGTCTCCTTCTCCTGCCGCCGGCGCAGCCGCTCCTCGGCGCGCAGCACCAGGAAATCGAGGATCGCGCCCGCCGATTTGGTATCGGCGGCCAGCCAGTTGTCGAAATGGTCGCGCACCGCGCCTTCGACCATGCGCGCGGCCTCGGTCGTGGCCAGCCGGTCCTTGGTCTGGCCGACGAATTCCGGCTCGCGGATGAAGCACGAGACCAGCGCGCAGCCCCCCGAAATCAGGTCCTCGCGGGTGATCTGCGCGGCCTTGCGGTTGCTGGACAACTCGCCATAGCCCTTGATCCCCTTGAGGATCGCGGCCCAGAACCCGGCCTCATGGGTGCCGCCCTCAGGCGTGGGCACGGTGTTGCAATAGGACTGGAGAAAGCCGTCGCGCGCGGGTGTCCAGTTGATCGCCCATTCCACCTTGCCCGGCACGTTGAACTTGTCGCGGAAATCGACCGATCCGGCAAAGGGACGCTCGGCATAGGTGGTGGCCCCGCCCAGCGTCTCGGCCAGGTAATCGGCAAGGCCGCCGGGAAACTTGAACGTCGCCTCGGCGGGCGTCTCGCCATCGCTGATCTCGGTTTTCCAGCGGATTTCCACGCCCGAGAAGAGATAGGCCTTGGAGCGCGCCATCTTGAAGAGCCGCGCCGGCTTGAGGCTGAGAGAGCCAAAGATCTCGGGGTCGGGATGGAAGGTCACAGAGGTGCCGCGCCGGTTGGGGGCGGCCCCGATCTTGGCCAAGGGTGCCTGCGGCATCCCGCGCGAAAACTCCATCATGTAAAGCTCTCGGTTGCGCGCCACCTCGACCCGAAGGTGATCCGAGAGCGCATTGACGACCGACGAGCCAACGCCGTGCAGACCGCCAGAGGTCTGATAGCTGTCGCCCGAGAACTTGCCGCCCGCGTTCAGCGTGCAGAAGATGATCTCGAGCGCGGATTTCGACGGGTCCTTGGGGTGCGGATCGACCGGGATGCCGCGCCCGTTGTCGCGCACGCTGACATGGCCATTGGCGTGCAGTTCCACCTCGATCCAGGTGGCATGCCCCGCCACCGCCTCGTCCATCGAATTGTCGATGATCTCGGCCACCATGTGATGCAGGGCGCGGTCATCCTTGCCGCCGATATACATGCCGGGGCGCAGGCGGACATGCTCCATGTCCTCGAGCACCTGAATGGAAGAGGCGTCATAGGTGGAGGCGGGGGAAGGGCTCAGGAGATCGTTCATGCCGCTGCTCTTTTGCTTTTATGGGTTGGGCGGCAATATGGCAGACCGGGCGGGTCGGGGGAAGTGGGCGCGGCCAAACCCGCGCTTTCCCTTGTCACCGGGTCAGGCTAGAAACGGCTCATGACGTGGACCGTGCCCAATATCCTGACCATGATCCGGCTGCTTGCGGCCCCCGGCGTGGCGGTGATGTTCCTCTATTTCACCCGGCCCTATGCCGACTGGTTCGCGCTCATCCTTTTTGTCGGCGCGGCCATCACCGACTGGTTCGACGGCTATCTTGCCCGCAACTGGAAACAGGTCACGAAAATCGGCACCATGCTCGACCCCATCGCCGACAAGGCGATGGTGGTGATCGCACTCATGGTGATCGTGGGCTATTCGTCGATGTCGCCCTGGCTGGTGCTGCCTGCCACGGTGATCCTGTTCCGGGAGGTGTTCGTTTCGGGCCTGCGCGAGTTTCTCGGCGATACGGCGGGCACGCTCCGGGTCACGCAACTGGCCAAGTGGAAGACCACGGCGCAGATGATCGCCATTGCCGTGCTCTTTGCCCAAGGGGTGTTCGAACATTATTTCGGCATGTCGATTTTCGGCATGGACGAGGCTCTGGTGATGGGCATTCTCGACGGGCAGGTTGAGGATGTTCTGGGGCTTTGGTGGAAATACGAGGGCATGATCTGGTCGGGCAATATCGGCGTGGTGCTGCTCTGGATCGCCGCTGCGCTGACCCTGATCACCGGGGCGGATTACCTCATGAAGGCCCTGCCCTATCTCAAGGATGACCGCTGATGGATGTGCTCTATTTCGCCTGGGTGCGCGAACGCATCGGTACCCCCAAGGACCGGATCGAGACCGAGGCCGCCACCGTGCGCGACCTGGTCGAGGAGTTGCGCGCGCGCGAAGAGCGGTATCAGGCGGCCTTCGCCGATCTCTCGGCGCTGCGGGTGGCGGTGGATCAGGAGCTTGCCGATTTCGACGCCCCGCTTGCGGGTGTGCGCGAGGTGGCCTTCTTTCCGCCCATGACCGGGGGCTGAGCGGTGGATATCCGCGTTCAGGAGACCCCCTTTGATCTGGGCGAGGAGGCCCGCGCCTTTGCCGCGCGGCAAAGCGGCATGGGCGCGGTCGTGACCTTTACCGGCATCGTGCGCGATGTCACGGAGGGGCTCGATGTCATGGAGATCGAGCATTACCCCGGCATGACCGAACGCGCGCTGACAAAGATCGCCGAAGAGGCCCATGCGCGCTGGTCGCTGGGCGATGTGCTGATCCTGCACCGGTTCGGACGGCTGCGCGCCGACGATCTGATCATGATGGTGGCCACCGCATCGCGCCACCGCGCGGATGCGTTTCAGGCCGCCGACTTCCTGATGGATTACCTCAAGTCCCGCGCGCCCTTCTGGAAGAAAGAGCATGTCGGCGGCGGTGCCAACTGGGTCGCCGCCCGCGACGAGGATGAGGACGCGCTCTCGCGCTGGTAGGGCTTGTCATTGGCGTGACCCGAGGGCAGGCTCGCCGCGATCTGGACAAGGGAGACCATGATGCAGGGCAACAGGCGCAATGGCGGGCAATTGCTGGTGGAGTGTCTGCTGGCGCTCGGGGCGCGGCACGGGTTCGGCGTGCCGGGAGAGAGCTATCTTGCCGTGCTCGACGCGCTCCATGACACGCGCGGGCGGCTCGATTACATCCTGTGCCGTCAGGAGGGAGGCGCGGCCTTCATGGCCGCCGCCTATGGCAAGCTGACGGGCAGCCCCGGCATTGCCTGGGTCACGCGCGGCCCCGGGGCCACCAATGCCGCCATCGGTGTGCATACCGCGATGCAGGACAGCGCGCCGATGATCCTATTCGTCGGGCAGGTCGGCACCGACATGAAGGGCCGCGAGGCGTTTCAGGAGGTGGATTACCGCGCCGCCTTCGGCCCGCTTGCCAAATGGGCGGTGGAAATCGACGATGTGGACCGCATCCCCGAGATCGTTGCGCGGGCATGGAAAACGGCCCTTGTCGGGCGTCCCGGCCCGGTGGTGGTGGCCCTGCCCGAGAACATGCTGACAAGCCTCACCGAGGTGCCCGCCCTCACCGGCCCTGCCCGCTATGCCGAGGCCGCGCCCGAGCCTGCGGCGCTGGATGAAGCGCGCGCGATGCTCGCGGGCGCGCGCCGCCCGCTCATCCTTTACGGCGGTGGCAACTGGTCGCAGGCAGGGCGCGCGGCGCTGCGCGGCTTTGCCGAAGGCTCGGACATGCCTGTGCTCTCGGTCTTTCGCTATCAGGACCGGTTCGACAACCACTCGCCCGTCTATTGCGGCGAGGCCGGGGTGGGCATGGTGCCCCATGTGCGCGACCTCATCACCCGCGCCGACGTGATCCTCGCGCTCAACGCGCGCTTCGGCGAGACCTCGACCGATGGCTATACCGCGCTTTCGGTCCCCGAACCGGCGCAGCGGGTGATCCATGTTCACGGCTCTGATCTGGAGCTTGGCAAGGTCTACCAGCCCGCGCTGGGGCTTCATGCCGGACCGAACGCCTTTGCCTCGGCGCTGGCGGCCGGCGGGCCGGTCACGGGCGATTGGGCCGCGTGGCGCGCGGAGGGGCGCGCGGCATGGGAAGCGACGTTCGATTTGCCCGATCAACCCTCGCCCGTCGATATGGGCCGCGTCTGCGCGCATCTGCGCGAGGTGCTGCCCGAGGATGCGATCATCACCAATGGCGCGGGCAATTTCGCAATCTGGTCGGGGCGTTTCCTGAAATATGGCGGCGAGATGCGCTATCTCGCGCCACAATCGGGGGCGATGGGATATGGCCTGCCCGCCGCGATTGCCGCCTCGGTCGTGCACCCCGAGCGGCTGGTGGTCTGTTTCGCGGGCGACGGCGATTTCCAGATGACCTGTCAGGAACTGGCCACCGCTGCACAGGTCGGCGCGCGGCCCGTGGTACTGATCCTCAACAACGGCATCTACGGCACGATCCGCGCCCATCAGGAGCGCGAATATCCCGGCCGCATCTCGGGCACCGAGATGGTCAGCCCCGATTTCGCGGCATTGGCGCGCGCCTATGGCTTTCACGGCGAGCGGGTGGAACGGACCGAGGATTTCGCGGCGGCTTTCGCGCGCGCCCGCGCCTGCGGCACCGCCGCCGTGCTTGACCTCGCCATCGCCCCCGAAGCGATCAGCCCGCGCACCACGCTGAGCGCGATCCGCGCCGCGGCAGAGGCACGCGCAAGGGGCTGAGTGTCGGCCCCGTCCTCCGCGTGAAAGCGGGGGATCTTTGGCGACAAGAGATCCTCCGGTCAGGCCGGAGGATGACGGCACGCAGGGCGGGGAGTGACGGGACGCGACAGCGGATGACACATCTCCCCTGTTCACAGCGTGGCTTTCCGCCTATCTCGTTGCCATGATCCGCGTGACCCTTCTTGCCCTGCTCCTCTGGAGCCATCCCGCCCGCGCCGATTGCGTGGTGCTGCTGCATGGGCTGGCGCGCTCCGAGACCTCGTTTCTGGTGATGGAAGAGGTTCTGGAGGCGCAAGGTTATGACGTGTTCAGCCCCGGATACCGCTCCACCGAGACCGAGATCGACCGGCTGGCGCGCGAGACGCTGCCCTTTGCCTTGCGCGTCTGCGGCGAGACGACGGTGCATTTCGTCACCCATTCGATGGGCGGCATCCTGTTGCGCCACTGGCTGCGCGACAACCGGCCCGAAAACCTTGGCCGCGTGGTCATGCTGGCCCCCCCCAACCATGGCAGTCAACTGGTGGACGAACTGGGCGGGCTGGAGCTGTTTGCCTGGATCAACGGGCCCGCGGGGCAGCAGCTTCACACCGGGCCGGACAGCTTTGCCGAGAACCTGCCGCCGGTGGATTTCGAGCTGGGCGTGATCGCGGGCAATCGCTCGCTCAACCCGATCTATTCCAACCTGATCGAGGGGCCGGACGATGGCAAGGTTTCGGTCGCCTCCACCAAGATCGACGGCATGGCCGATCACCTGACCCTGCCGGTGACGCATACGTTTTTGATGAACAACCCGCTGGTGATCGCACAGGTGCTGGAATTTCTGGCCCATGGCCGGTTCGACCATGACCTGACGCTTGGCGACGTGCTGACCGACCGGCTCTTTGAATGACGGCGCTGACCCTCAGCGGGGCCGAGGTGCTCTGGCCGGGCGGCCCCGGCCCCGGCGATCTGGCGGTCGAGGGTGGCCGCATCGGGACGGGGTGCGCGGGCCGGGTGGTGGACCTCTCGGGGTTCCTCATCCTGCCCGGTCTGATTGACCTGCATGGCGACGGGTTCGAGCACCACCTGGCACCCCGGCGCGGCGCTCTGAGCGATCTTGGTGCGGGGCTTCTGAGCGCCGAGGCAGAGCTTGCCGCGCATGGCATCACCACGGCGTATCTCGCGCAGTTCCTGAGTTGGGAGGGAGGGATGCGCGGCGTGGGCTTTGCCGCGCGGATGCTGGCGGCGCTTGAGGATGTGCGGGACACGGTGGCCACCGATCTGCGGGCGCAACTGCGGCTCGAGGTGACGGGTTTCGAAGACTATCCGGCGCTGGAGGACATGGTCGCACGGCACGGCGTGGGCTATGTCGTGTTCAACGACCACCTGCCGCATGACGCCCTGGCGCGGGACAAGCGCCCGCCACGCCTGACCGGGCAGGCGCTCAAGGCCGGACGCAGCCCCGAGGCGCATCTGGCCCTCTTGCAGGCGTTGCACGGGCGAATGCCCGAGGTGCCGGACCGGATCGCCGCGCTTGGCCAGCGGCTGCGCGCGCAGGGCGCGCGCCTTGGCAGCCATGACGACAGCACGGCACAGGACCGCCGCGCCGCCCACGCCCTAGGCGCACGTATCGCGGAATTCCCCGAGACCGTCGAGGCCGCCGAGACCGCCCGCACGCAGGGCGATGCGGTGATCATGGGCGCGCCCAATCTGGTGCGCGGCGGCTCGCACAAGGGCAATGCGGGCGCGCGCGAGATGGTGGCCATGGGCCTCGTCGATGCGCTCGCCTCGGACTATCACGCGCCCTCGCTGGCGCGGGCGGCGTTTTGCCTTGTCGATGAGGGTATCTGCGATCTGGCTGCGGCCTGGGCGCTTGTGTCCTCGGGGCCTGCCCGGATCATGGGCCTGACCGATCGCGGCACGCTGGCCGAGGGCACCCGCGCCGATCTGGTGGTGATCGAGCGCGCCACGCGCCGGATAGGGGCGACCGTCGCGGGCGGGCGCATCAGCTACATGGCGGGTGCGGCGGCGGCGCGATTCCTGGCCTGACGCTCTGGACAATCGCCGCGCGCTCTGGCCTTTCTGGGCGCATGACAGATCCCATCTATGCCATTCCCGACATTCACGGGCAGGACGCCCTGCTGGCCGAGGCGCTTGAGCGGATCGAGGCCGATGGCGGGCCGGGCGCGCGCGTGATCTTCCTCGGCGACCTTGTGGATCGCGGCCCGGGCAGCCGCGCGGTGATCGCGCAGCTGATGGCCGGACAGGCCGACGGGCGCGACTGGATCGTGCTGCGTGGCAATCACGATCAGCTTTTCCTCGACTTTCTCGACCACGGCACGATCCATTCGCCACACATCTTGTCTGGCAAGTCATGGCTCCATCCCCGGCTTGGCGGGATCGAGACGCTGGCCGCCTACGGGGTGACGGCGCGCGAGGTCGCGCCGCCATGGACCGAGGCCCGCACGGCCGTGCCGCAGGCGCACCGGAACTGGCTGGCGCGCCTGCCCTTCTGGCACGAGGCGGACGAATTGCTCTTCGTCCATGCCGGTCTCCGGCCCGGATTGCCTCCCGAGCGTCAGGACCCTGCCGATCTGATGTGGATCCGCGACGGTTTTCTTGACCATGCCGCACCGCATCCCTGGCTTGTGGTGCATGGTCACACCGCGCTCGACCATCCCGCGCATTTCGGCAACCGGATCGACCTTGACGGCGGCGCAGGCTTTGGCCGCCCGCTCTGGCCTGCCGTGTTCGAGGGGAGGGATTGCTGGCTGCTGACCGAGACCGGGCGGGAACGGCTTGAGCCGACAGGGTAACGGCCCCCTCCCCGTCATCCCCGCGAAGGCCGCCCTGTCATCCCCGCGAAAGCCACCCCGTCATCCCCGCGAAAGCGGGGATCTCTCACCAGTGCCGTCATCCTCGGATCAAGTCCGAGGATGACGGCCCCCCCAACGCTCACTCCCGCCGGATGATCCCGGTGATCGCCGCCGCCCCCACGGCGGTGACGATCCAGCCCAGCACCGTCAGCACCCAGCGCACCCACCACAGGTGCCAGCCCCACGACCCGCGATTGGTCGAGGGTGCCCATGCCCCGGTCTGCCCGATCACCACGATCGGCACCACCACGTCGAACGCATAGGCCCCGGCGTGAAACGTCTCCCAATCGCGCCCCTTACCATGCCGCGCCGACCACTCTGCCGCCGGGTTCGCCACCGCCCCATCCTCGGCCAGCGCCCACCATTCGGGGGTGGACAGGATCACATCCGAGTTCGGCGCAAAATCGCCCGCCTGCCACGCCTGATGCGCCAGACCCGCGCCGATGGCCCAGAGAAGCAACAAAGCCCAGATGAAATTGAACGGCTGATAGCCATAGCCCGCCAGCCAGCGCGACATGCGATCCTTGAAATGGTTCCACGCGATCCGCGCCCGCAACCCGGCATTTTGCCAATAAATCTGCTCGCGAAACCCGGCCTGCGCCATCGCCACGGCATGGCGGTCGGGCGGCGTGGTGCCATCGCCTGTCTGGGGCCATTGCAGATGGAAAAGCTCGAAGCGCTCTAACAGGGGCATGGTAAACCCGTGATCCAGCGCTTGCGCCGATTTGGTGAACTCGCTCAACACAGCAAAAGATTCGTTTGACGGCGTTCGAGACGCCCTCGCCACCAGCCGCGCAAACCGCCTCTGGTCGCGCATCCGCGCCCGCGCGTGCTTGCGCTCGACGTTTTCCTTCTCGATCAGCACCGCGCGCCGGTCCGCGTCATGCCCCATCGCCCGGAAGACGCTGGCCAGTTGCTCATAGGGCTGCGGGCGGAACTCGTTAGCCGCCTCGGCATCCTTGGCCACCCAGCCCAGCCGCATCTGCGCGGTCATCGGGCCGTGGATACTTTCATAGCGAAATCCGTTGAGATAGAGGCACCCGACCAAATCCCAACTCGCCGCATCATCCACAAGGTTCGCGACTTTTGCGCCATTCAGGTCCACCGCTCCGCTGACCGCCGCAACCCCGCGCCAGTAAAAATCCTCCGCCGCCATATTCTGCGCGATGTGCGCCTTGCCCTCCGCATTCCCGAACCGCGCGTCCTCGCAATCCAACTGCCCGCCGATCCCGGCCCCGGCCAGGCTCACCTCCCCCTTTGCCGTAACCCCGCGCAGAAACACATCGCCCGTCACCCGCGCGCCCTGCGCGTTCAGCGCCCTGCCTCCTGCGTTCTCGAACCGCGCGCCCACGCAGGCCAACTGCCCGCCGATCATGGCCTCGGAGAGGCGCACCTCACCCTCTGCCGTGACCCCGCGCAGAAACACGTTGCCCGTCACCCGCGCGCCCTGCGCCATCAGCCCCGGCATGTTGCTGCGACTTAGGTTTAGGAACTCGAACCGCGCTTGCAGCGCCTCGATTGGGTTCTCGAACCGGCAGGCGAATAGCCCGGTCGCCCCTTTCGCCGTGGCGAAATCCAGGTCGAGCGTGCCGGTCACATAGGCCCCCGTCAGGTCCACCCCGCTATCAGCGACCGGCCACCTCCTGCACCCGCCGCAGATCAGATAGCGCAGCAGGTCCGCCCGCACGCGGCGCGCATCGCTCGGGCCGTCGGGCAGCGTCCCATCGCCCAGAACCGTCGGCACCCCCGCCTTGCAATTCTCCAGCAGGGTTTGCTCGGCAGGGCTCAGCGCCGCCTCGTCGATGTCGGCATATCGTCGGATCGTCATCGCGGGGCACTCTCGGGCAAGCCTTGGGGTCGGGTCTTACACAAGCACCTTGCCCCCGTCCTGACAAGCCGCGCGCAGGCCGCGAGATCCTCGGGTCAGGCCCGAGGAGGGCGGCGGCACGCCCACATCACCCTTGCAATGCCGCACCTGCACAGCCTAGCGTGACGCAGGCTTGAAGAGCGGAGGACAGCCATGAACGATATCGTGATTCTCGACGGGTGCCGGACGGCAATCGGAACCTTTGGCGGGGCGCTGGCAGGCACGCCGCCCACAAAACTGGGGGGCATCGTCGCGCGCGAAGCGCTGGCGCGCGCCGGGGTCGAGGGCGGGCAGATCGGCCATGTCGTCTATGGCCATGTCATCAACACAGAGCCGCGCGACATGTATGTCAGCCGCGTGAGCGCGATGGAGGCCGGCATTCCCGACACCGCGCCCGCGATGAACGTCAACCGGCTTTGCGGGTCGGGCGCGCAGGCCATCGTTTCGGTGATCCAGTCGCTGGCGCTTGGCGATGCCGAGTTCGGCCTTGCCGGCGGTGTCGAGAACATGAGCCGCTCGCCCTTCATCATCCCCGATCAGCGGTGGGGCGCCAAGATGGGCGACGTCACGACGCGTGACATGATGCTGGGCGCGCTCAACTGCCCGTTCGGCACCGGCCATATGGGCGTCACCGCCGAGAACGTGGCCGCCGAACACGGGATCAGCCGCACCGATCAGGACGCCTTTGCGCTGGAAAGCCAGCGCCGCGCGGCAGAGGCCATTTCCGGGGGCCGGTTCAAGTCGCAGATCGTGCCGGTGGAGGTGCGCGTCAAACGTGACATGGTTGCCTTTGACACCGACGAACACCCCAAGGCCACCACCGCAGAGGCACTGGCCGGGTTGAAAACCGTGTTCCAGAAGGACGGCACCGTGACCGCAGGCAATGCCAGCGGTATCAACGACGGGGCCGCGGCTCTGGTGCTTGCACGGGCCGAGGCGGCGGAGAAGGCGGGGTTGAAGCCGCGCGCGCGCATCCTCGGCTATGCCCATGCCGGGGTGCGCCCCGAGGTGATGGGGATCGGGCCCGTTCCGGCGGTGGAAAAGCTGCTCGCGCGGATCGGCCTCACGGCGGATGATTTCGACGTGATCGAATCGAACGAGGCCTTCGCCGCGCAGGCGCTGGCGGTCAACAAGGGGCTTGGCCTCGACGCCGCGCGCGTCAACCCCAATGGCGGGGCCATCGCCCTTGGCCATCCGGTGGGGGCCACGGGCGCGATCCTGACGGTCAAGGCGCTTTATGAACTGGAGCGCACGGGCGGCAAGCGCGCGATCATCACCATGTGCATCGGCGGTGGTCAGGGTATCGCGCTCGCCATCGAAGCCCTCTGACGCCCGAACGGCGTTAAGCCAATCTTCACCGCGATGCCGGATGGTGGCCCGAACACCATCCGGCACGGCGGAGGAGGGGCATGAGCCTGGCGAACAAGCTGGCGGAGGAACGGCGCGCGCGACTGGCCGCCGAACGTCTGCTGGAACAGAAACAGGCCGAATTGCAGGACGCCAACCGCAAGCTTGGCCTTCATGCGCGCGCCCTCAGCCATGAGATCCACGAGACCCGCGCCGAGGTGGCCGAGGTGCGCGACGAGAATCAGCGCGTCAAATCCGATCTCACCGAGGCCCATCAGAAGGTCGAGATCGCCGAGCGCAGGCTCTGGCATTCGATCCAGACCATAGAGGACGGGTTTGCCTTTTTCGACGCCGACAGCCGGATGATCGCGGCCAATCGCGCCTGGCTTGCGGTTTTCGACGGTCTTGAGGCGGTGAAGCCGGGGATCAGCTATATCGAGATCCTTCAGATCCTCACCGAAGAGGGGATCGTCAATACCCAAGGTCGCAGCCCGCAGGACTGGCGCGAATTCATGCTCGACCGCTGGCAGAGCGCGGCACCCGAACCGGAGGTGCTGCGCCTCTGGAACGGGCATTACATCCGCATCATCGACCAGCGCGGCGCGGGCGGTGACGTGGTCAGCCTCGTGCACAACATCACCGAAACGATCCGCCACGAGAAGGAGCTGAAGGAGGCGCGCCGCCGCGCCGAGGCAGCCAACCGCGCCAAATCCGCCTTTCTCGCCAATATGAGCCACGAGATCCGCACGCCGATGAACGGCGTGGTGGGGATGGCCGATCTCTTGATGGAAAGCGCGCTGGACGAGGAACAGCACCTTTATGTCACCACGATCAAGCATTCCGCCGAGGCGCTTCTGGTCATCATCAACGATGTGCTCGACTATTCCAAGATCGAGGCGGACAGGCTTGTGCTGCACCCCGAGCCCTTCGATCTGGAACGCTGCATCCACGAGCTTGTGACGCTGATGCAGGCCCATGCCCGCGACAAGGGGATTGATCTGCTGGTGGATTACGACCTTTTCCTGCCGACGCAGCTGATCGGCGATCCGGGTCGCATCCGGCAGATTCTCACCAATCTCATGGGCAATGCGGTCAAGTTCACCGAGGCGGGCCATGTCCTGATCCGCGTGACCGGCGTGCAGGCGGGCGAAGGGTCGCAAGCCGATATCCGCATCAGCATCGAGGACACCGGCATCGGCATCCCCGCCGACAAGATCGGCCACATCTTCGGCGAATTCAATCAGGTGGACGACGCGCAAAGCCGCAAGTTCGAGGGCACCGGCCTTGGCCTTGCGATCACGCAGCGGCTGGTGCGGCTGATGGGGGGCGATATCTGGGTGGAATCCGCGCCGGGGCAGGGTTCGACCTTCGGCCTGTCTCTGGTCCTGCCGGTGGCCGAGGCGGGCGCGCCGGATGTTCTGTCGCTTGCGGGCCGCCTCTCGCGCGCGCTGGTGGTCGAGCCGCACGATACCTGCCGCGCACTGCTGGAGCGACAGTTGGCTGCACTCGGGCTGACGGTGACGACCTGCCGCGACGGGGCCAGCGCGCTGGGTCTGGCCGCCGGGGCCGATCTGGTGGTGGCGGCCCATGCGATGACCGGCATGGACGGGACCGAGCTGGCGCAGGCCTTGCGCGCCGCTGGCCATGCCATGCCGATTGTCCTGCTCAGCAGCAGCCCCGCCAGCCTGGCCCATGACCCCGCCCGCAACGTCGTGCAGGCGGTGCTGCAAAGGCCGGTGGCGCGGCGCGACCTCATCTCGGCCCTGGCCGCGCTGGCCCCCGCCGTGCCCGCGCCCGAAGCCGCCCCGCGCGCGTTGCGCGTGCTTGCCGCCGAGGACAACAAGACAAACCGGCTGGTCTTTTCCAAGATGGTTCAGGCGCTCGATATCGACCTCACCTTCGCCGAGAACGGGCGCGAGGCGGTGGCGTTGTTCCAGAGCGTCGCCCCCGATATCGTCTTCATGGATATCTCCATGCCCGAGATGGACGGCAAGGAGGCCACCCGCGCCATCCGCGCCATCGAGGCGCGGCAGGGCGGGCATGTGCCCATCGTCGCCATGACCGCCCACGCCATGAGCGGCGACGAGACCGAGATCCTTGACGCCGGACTCGATCACTACCTCACGAAGCCGCTCAAGCGCGCGGCCATTGTCGAACGGATGGTCGCGGCGGTGCCGCCCGGTGTGCGCCCACCGGAAGCGGCGATTCAGGCGGCGGGCTGAGCGCGCAGGAAGACAGGCCGGTCCGGCGTGGACAGATCCGGCGCATGGGCATAGCCGCCGGTGTCGAAGTCGAGCAGGCTTGCCGGATCGCCCAGCCGGTTCTGGATGATGAACCGCGCCATCGCGCCCCGCGCGCGCTTGGCGTAAAAACTCACGATCCTGGCCTCGCCGCCACGCTCTTCCATGAAGACGGGTGTGATCACACGAAGGCCAAGCGCGGCCTCGTCGACCGCGCCGAAATATTCCAGGCTGGCGCAGTTCACGAGCGTTTCGGTGCCGACCTCTGCCGCCTGATCCTTCAGCGCCTTCGCGATCCGGTCGCCCCAGAAATCATAGAGCGTGCGGCCCCGCGCGGTGGCCAGCCTGCTGCCCATTTCGAGCCGGTAAGGCTCGATCGCATCAAGCGGGCGCAAGAGGCCGTAAAGCCCCGAAAGGATGCGCAGGTGATCCTGCGCGAAAGCCATCTCATCGGGATCGAGCGATCCGGCCTCCAACCCCTGATAGGTGTCGCCCGCAAAGGCGAGTGCGGCGGGTTTTTCGTCCATCGTGCCGAAATCCGCGAACCGCCCGGCGTTGATCTGCGCGAGGTTCAGCGAGATCTTCATGAGCTTTTGCAGCCCTCCGGCATCCAGCCCGCGCGCCACCTGTGCCAGTTCCCGGGCCTCGGCGGCAAAGGCGGGCCGGGTGGCGGTGATGCCCGGGGCGGGGGTCATGTCAAGTTTCTTGGCGGGCGAGACGACAACCAGCATCTTTGTTTCCTTTACCGGGTTGGCCGGGGATTTAGTCCGCCCCGTGCAGAACGTCCAGAAAGGCCGCGCCGAAACGCTCGGTCTTTTGCGGGCCCATCCCCGGCAGCCGCTCAAGGGCGTCGAGTGTCGCGGGACGACGCTCTGCGATCTGGCGCAGCGTCGAATTGGTGCATGACAGCGGCCGCAGCGTGCCGCACTCCCCGCGCGCGAGGCTGCGGCTCACCTCGGTCAGCCGGTCGTAAAGCGCGCCCTCGGGCCGCCCCGCCAGCTTGCGCCGGGTGGGGTGCATGGCCTCTGTCCCGGCACCTGTGATCACCTCGAGAAAGGCCGAGCCATACCGCTCCAGCTTGGTCGCGCCGACGCCGCCGATGCGCGCCATTGCGTCGAGCGTGGCGGGGCGCGTCTCGGCCATCTCGATCAGCGTGCGATCGGTGAAAACGATATAGGCGGGCACGCCTGCGGCCTCTGCGAGCGCGCGGCGCTTGGCCTTGAGCGCGGACAGAAGCGGCGCGTCCTCGTCGGCGACAAGTGCGCGCGGCGCAGGGCGGGCGGCGGCCTTCAGCGTGTCGCGCCTGAGCCGGATCGTGGCCTCGCCGCGCAGGATCGGGCGCGCGCCCTCCTGCATCACCAGCGCGCCGTGGCGCTCGGCGTCCGGGCGAACGAGGTCATGCCCCATCATCTGCCGAAATACCCCCTGCCAAAGCCGCTTGTCATGGGCGCGGCCCACGCCGAAGGTCGGCAGCGCATCATGGCCGCGCGTGCGCACCTTGTCCGTCAAGGTCCCGGTCAGGATGTCGATGAGATGCCCCGCGCCAAAGCTCTCGCCGGTGCGCAGCATCGCCGAGAGCGCCATGCGCACGGCCTCTGTGCCGTCAAAGCCCTCGGGCGGGGCGTCGCACAGATCACAATTGCCGCAGGGCGCGGGGTCCTCGCCGAAATAGCGCAAGAGGCTCACCCGGCGGCACTCGATCGCCTCGGCCAGCCCCAGAAGCGCGTTGAGCCGCCCGTGATCGGCATTTCGGCGCTCGGGTGGGGCCAGCCCCTCGTCGATCTGGCTGCGACGCAGGCGGATGTCGTCGGGGCCATAAAGCGTCAGCGTCTCGGCGGGCGCGCCGTCGCGGCCCGCGCGCCCGATCTCCTGATAGTAGCTTTCGATGGATTTGGGCAGGTCGGCATGGGCGACCCAGCGGATATCGGGCTTGTCCACCCCCATGCCGAAGGCGACCGTGGCCACCACGATGAGCCCGTCCTCGGTGTTGAACCGCTCTTCGACCTCGCGGCGCGCGCCCGCCTCCATCCCGCCGTGATAGGCGCAGGCGGCGTGCCCGGCCTCGGACAGCGCCTGCGCCAGCGTCTCGGTCTTGGCGCGGGTGCCGCAATAGACGATGCCCGATTGCCCGCGCCGCGCGGTGGCGAAATCGAGGACCTGGCGGCGCGGGTTGTCCTTGGGGGCAAAGGCCAAGTGGATATTGGGCCGGTCGAACCCGTAGAGAAAGCTTTGCGGCGCAGTGCCGTCAAACAGTTTCTCGATGATCTCGGCCTGCGTCTCGGCATCGGCGGTGGCGGTGAAGGCGGCGAGCGGCACGTCGAGCGCGCGCCTCAGCGCCCCGATGCGCAAATAGTCGGGGCGGAAATCATGGCCCCACTGGCTGACGCAATGGGCCTCGTCCACGGCGATAAGGCTGACGCCTACACGCCGCAGCATCGCGGTGGTGCCCGAGGAGGCCAGCCGTTCGGGGGCAAGATAGAGCAGCTTCAGCCGCCCCTCGTCGAGCGCGCGCCAGACCTCGGCCGTCTCTTCCTCGGTATTGCCGGAGGTGAGCGCGCCCGCCGAAACGCCCGCCGCGCGCAGCGCGCGCACCTGATCGCGCATCAGCGCGATGAGCGGCGAGACCACGACCGTCACGCCGTCGCGCATCAGCGCGGGCAGTTGGAAGCAGAGCGATTTGCCGCCGCCCGTGGGCATGATCGCCAGCGTGTTGCAGCCCGCAGCGACGGTGTGGACGATCTCTTCCTGACCGGGGCGGAAGGCATCGAATCCAAAGATATCGCGCAGAAGCGTGGCAGCGCCGGACATTGGATTCCCTGTGAGGATTGGCTATATCTGCTCTAGCAGGGACATTTTCATACTAAGATTCGGTGAACAAGCCCCCGTCTCAGTAAAACGCCGCCGCGTTGTTCATCAGGATGATCCGAAGCGCGTAGACCCCGATCAGAACCGCCAGCGGGGCAAGGTCGATGCCGGACATGGGCGGCAGGATGCGCCGCACCGGGGCATAGAGCGGCTCCAGTATGCGGTTCAGACCATACCAGATCTGCGCCACGAATTGCTGACGGGTGTTGAGCACCTGGAAGTTGATCAGCCATGACATGATCACATGCGCGATGATGAAGAACCATACCACATCGAGGATCAGCATCAGGATCTGGAAAAGCGATTGCATGGGCGCGGGTCCTTTGGTCCGGGTCGGGTTCAGACCTAAGCGGGCCGCGCCCCGAGCGCAAGCCTGACGCGCGGTCGCGGTTGACGGGGCGTGGCGCGCCTGTCACGCCCTTCCCGCACCGCCACGGAGTTTGCCCATGTATCCCTTTGCCCGCATGTTCTGGCAGCTTTACCTGCACCGCAAATCACCACCGCTGCCGCTCACCGGAACCCATGTCTCCTACCACTACTGCCTGCCTTGGGATATCGACATGTGGCGCGAACTCAATAACGGGCGCACCCTTACGCTCTACGATCTGGGGCGCATCCCGCTGGCGGGGCGCGTGGGCCTTTTCGGGGGGCTCAGGCGCAACCGCTGGGGGCTGACCATGGCGGGCGCGAGCGTGCGCTACCGGCGGCGCGTGCGGGCGTTCGAACGGGTCGAGATGCGCTCGCGGCTCATTGGCTGGGATGCGCGCTTCATGTATCTGGAACAGTCGATGTGGAACGCGCGCGGCGAATGTGCCAGCCATATCCTCTATCGCGCTGCGGTGACGGGACGGGCGGGCATCGTGCCGACCGCCGAGGTGCTGGCGGCACTCGGGCAGGGTCAGGCGGTGACACCACCCCTGCCCGACTGGGTGCGCGCCTGGATCGCCGCCGAGGAAACCCGCCCCTGGCCACCCATGCAGGAATAGCTTGCCAGACCCGACCCCAGCCTGTCTTATCCCGACAAAACGAGGGGCAGGCATGGCGGATATCTCGCAGCACAAGCGCATCTGGGGCTGGTATTTCTTCGACTGGGCCAGCCAGCCCTATCATACCCTGCTCGTCACCTTCATCTTCGGGCCCTATTTCGCCTCGGTCGCCTCCCAGCATTTCCTGACCACGGGCCTGGGGCCAGAGGCGGCGGCGGCGCAGGCGCAGACCATGTGGTCTCAGGCGCTGACCATTTCGGGGCTGATCATCGGGCTTGGCGCGCCGATCATGGGGGCCTTTGCCGACCGGACCGGGCGGCGCAGGCCGTGGATTGCCGTGTTTTCCGTCATGTATGTGGTGGGGGCGGCTGCGATCTGGGGGATGCTGCCCGATGGATCGAACCTGTGGTGGGGGCTGATGGCCTTTGCCTTCGGCTTCATCGGGGCGGAATACGCGCTCATCTTCATCAACGCGCAACTACCCTCGCTCGGCACCGAAGAGGAGGTGGGCGCGATCTCGGGGTCTGGCTTTGCCTTCGGCTATGCGGGCGGGGTCACGTCGCTCTTTCTGATGCTGCTGCTCTTTGTCGAACAGCCCTCGGGCAAGACGCTGATCGGGTTCGATCCGCTCTTTGGTCTGGACGCGGGCGCGCGCGAGGGCACGCGTCTTGTCGGCCCCTTCACCGCGCTCTGGTATGCGCTCTTCATGATCCCCTATTTCCTCTGGGTGCGCGAAAGCGGCCCGGCGACGCGCGGCGCACGGGTCGGCGAAGCACTCGGCTCGCTCTGGCGCACGGTCAAGGGGCTGCGGCACCGGCTCAGCCTCAGCGCCTATCTGGGATCGTCGATGTTCTACCGCGACGCGCTCAACGGGCTGTATGGCTTTGGCGGGACCTATGCGGTCTTGGTGCTGAAATGGTCCATCGTCTCGGTCGGGATCTTCGGCATCATCGGGGCAATCTCCGCCGCGCTGTTCAGTTGGGCAGGCGGCAGGCTCGATGCACGCTTTGGCCCCAAGCCGGTGATCAGAGTGGCGGTCTGGGGGCTGATCGCAGTCTGCGTGACGGTGGTCAGCATGGACCGAACGCAATTGTTCGGCGTCCCGCTCGCCGAGGGCTCTCGCCTGCCCGACATGATCTTTTTTGGCTGCGGTGTGCTGATCGGCGGGCTTGGCGGCACGCTTCAGGCCGCAAGCCGCACATTGATGGTGCGCCATACCGACCCGGAGCATCCCACGGAAAACTTCGGGCTTTACGGCCTGTCGGGGCGCGCGACCTCGTTTCTTGCGCCCGCGCTCATCGGGCTGGTGACGGCGCTTTCGGGCAATGCCCGGATCGGCATTTCGCCGGTCATCGTGCTTTTCCTGATCGGGCTTTTTCTGCTACGCTATGTCAAGGCAGAAGGAGATCGCGGGCCATGGGACGTGTCACGTTAATCGGTGCTCTGGTTCTGGCCCTGGCGGGCTGCATGGAAACCAAGGAGACGGTGCCGGCCGCGGCGGTCGTGTCATCGCAGAACATTCCCGCCGCGATGCGCGGCGTGCCCGCGAAACAGCTTTTCGGAGGCCATGCCAAGGCCTCGGCACAGGGGCCGGCCCCCCATGGCAGCTATGCGCGCGGCTGTCTGGCCGGGGCGATGCAACTGCCGGAAACCGGCCCCACCTGGCAGGCGATGCGGCTCAGCCGCAACCGCAACTGGGGCCATCCCAAGGCAATCGGTTTCGTGCAGGACCTCTCGCGCTTTGCCGCGACGCAACCGGGCTGGACCGGGCTTTATGTGGGCGACATCAGCCAGCCGCGCGGCGGGCCGATGCTCTCGGGGCACTCGAGCCACCAGATGGGGCTCGATATCGACATCTGGCTCAGGCCCGCCACCGATCTGACCCTCAGCCGCACGGCGCGCGAAAACATCTCCTCGGTGTCGATGCAGCGCGCGGACGGTGCCTATACCAACAGCCAGTGGACCCGCGCCCATCACGAGATCGTCAAGGCGGCGGCCAGCGATCCGCGCACGGCGCGCATCTTCATCTTTGCCGGGGCCAAGGCGCAGATGTGCCGCGACGAGACCGGCGACCGCGCCTGGCTGCGCAAGGTGCGGCCGTGGTGGGGGCATCACTATCATTTCCATGTCAGGCTGAATTGCCCCGAGGGAACAAGAGGATGCGAAGCGCAGGAGGCCCCGCCGCAGGGCGATGGCTGCGCCGAGGCCGATCAGTGGGTGCGCAACATCCTGCGGCCCGCCCCGCCCGACCCCAATGCGCCCAAGCCCAAACCCAAGCGCGACCTGACCATGCACGACCTGCCACAACAATGTGTCGCGGTGCTTCAGTCGCAGTGACAGATTTCGTTTTGAAATCCGCGCGATCCGTGGCACCATCAGGGCAACGTCAACCAAGCGAAAGGAGGTGGTCCAGTGTCTATGAAGGGATTGGAGCGTGATGTCGGAACAGTTCGGGGGGCGCGCGCCTAGAGCAGCCTCGGGGCGCATTGGCCCCACCCGGATTGGTGCGCCTGACCGGCCCACCTCCGCGACTTCAGGAAGGCCGCTCCGCAAGGGGCGGCCTTTTCAATCGGGCAGGGACTGAACCGGCAGGAACGATGCTGAGGATCACCGACGAAATCGCCATCGAGGATTGGGAACTCTCCGAGCAGTTCATCCGCGCCTCTGGCCCCGGCGGCCAGAATGTCAACAAGGTGGCAAGTGCGGTGGAGTTGCGCTTCGAGGCCGCGCGCTCGCCCCACCTTTCCGCGCCGGTCAAGACGCGGCTCAAGCGCCTCGCCGGGCGGCGCTGGACCGGCGAGGGGGCGATCGTGCTCCAGTGCGACGAGACCCGCAGCCAGGTGCGCAACCGCGAGATCGTCCGCGACCGGCTGGCCGATCTGATCCGGCAGGCGCTGGTCGCCCCGAAACGGCGCATCCCGACCCGCCCCACGCTTGGCGCGAAAAAGCGCCGCCTCAAGGCCAAGAAGGTGCGCGGCGAGGTCAAGTCGCTGCGCGGCAAGGTGGAGGGCGAGGAATAGACGCGATTGCGCCGAAAACCGGCCAATACCCTTGACGCCGGGGGCGCGCTCCCCTAACAGAGCCCATCCGCAAAGCCCCGGATTCGTCCGGGGCTTCGCTGTTGTTCGCAAGAGCAATCCGAGCCGGGGACCTTCGGGGCCCTATAACCAAGGGTGGGTTTTCCCACCCTGCATACAGGCGGGGCAACCCGCCGCTAGCTAACGGAAGACAGAAAGCATGGCACTCAAGTCGTATAAGCCGACGACGCCGGGCCAGCGCGGGCTGGTGCTGATCGACCGTTCGGAGCTGTGGAAAGGCCGTCCGGTCAAGTCCCTCACAGAGGGTCTGACCAAGAACGGTGGCCGAAACAACACCGGACGAATCACGATGCGCCGCAAGGGCGGCGGGGCGAAACGCCTCTATCGGATCGTTGATTTCAAACGCACCAAGTTCGACATCCCGGCAACCGTCGAGCGGATCGAATACGATCCCAACCGCACCGCCTTCATCGCGCTCATCCGCTATCAGGACGGCGAGCAGGCCTATATCCTGGCACCACAGCGCCTGGCCATCGGCGATCAGGTCATCGCCAGCGCCAAGGCCGACATCAAGCCGGGCAACGCGATGCCGTTCTCGGGCATGCCAATCGGCACGATCATCCACAATATCGAGCTCAAGGCCGGCAAGGGCGGGCAGATCGCCCGCGCGGCAGGCACCTATGCGCAATTCGTCGGCCGCGACGGTGGCTATGCGCAGATCCGGCTTTCGTCGGGTGAGCTTCGCCTCGTACGTCAGGAATGCATGGCCACGGTTGGCGCGGTCTCGAACCCCGACAACAGCAACCAGAACTACGGCAAGGCCGGCCGGATGCGCCACAAGGGCATTCGCCCGAGCGTTCGCGGCGTTGTCATGAACCCGATCGACCACCCCCATGGTGGTGGCGAGGGCCGCACCTCCGGTGGCCGTCACCCGGTCACGCCCTGGGGCAAGCCCACCAAGGGCGCGCGCACCCGCAACACGAACAAGGCGTCGCAAAAGCTCATCGTGCGCTCGCGTCACGCCAAGAAGAAGGGCCGTTAACACATGGCACGTTCTGTATGGAAAGGCCCCTTCGTCGATGCCTATGTCCTGAAAAAGGCCGAGGCAGTGCGCGAATCGGGGCGTAACGAAGTCATCAAGATCTGGTCGCGGCGCTCGACGATCCTGCCGCAATTCGTGGGCCTCACCTTTGGCGTCTACAACGGGCGCAAGCATGTGCCGGTGAACGTCTCCGAGGACATGATCGGCCAGAAATTCGGGGAATACTCCCCCACCCGCACCTATTACGGGCACGCGGCCGACAAGAAAGCGAAGAGGAAGTAAGCCATGGGCAAGGATAAGAATCCCCGCCGCGTGGCGGACAATGAGGCGATGGCCAAGCTGCGCATGTTGCGCACCAGCCCGCAGAAACTCAACCTCGTCGCGGCGATGATCCGGGGCAAGAAGGTCGACAAGGCACTGACCGATCTGACCTTCTCGAACAAGCGGATCGCGCAGGACGTCAAGAAATGCCTGCAATCGGCGATAGCAAACGCCGAGAACAACCACGGGCTTGACGTGGACGAGCTGATCGTCGCCGAGGCCTGGGTCGGCAAGAACCTGGTGCTCAAGCGCGGACGCCCGCGCGCACGCGGCCGGTTCGGCGCGCTGCGCAAGCCGTTCTCGGAACTCACGATCAAGGTGCGTCAACTCGAGGAGCAAGCCTGATGGGTAACAAAGTCAATCCGATCGGTATGCGCCTTCAGGTCAACCGCACCTGGGACAGCCGCTGGTATGCCGATACCAAGGACTATGGCAATCTTCTGCTCGAGGATCTCGCCATGCGCGAGTTCATCAAGGAAGAGTGCAAGCAGGCCGGCGTCAGCCGTGTGATCATCGAGCGCCCGCACAAGAAGTGCCGCGTCACGATCCACACCGCGCGCCCCGGCGTGATCATCGGCAAGAAAGGCGCCGATATCGAGACCCTGCGCAAGAAACTGGCCGCGATGACCGCAAGCGAGCTGCATCTCAACATCGTCGAGGTGCGCAAGCCCGAACTTGACGCAGCCCTCGTGGCCGAGAGCATCGCGCAGCAGCTTGAACGCCGGGTGTCCTTCCGCCGGGCCATGAAGCGGTCTGTGCAGAACGCCATGCGGATGGGCTCGCTCGGGATCCGGGTGAACGTGTCGGGTCGCCTCGGCGGTGCCGAGATCGCGCGCACCGAGTGGTATCGCGAAGGCCGGGTGCCGCTGCACACGCTGCGCGCCGACATCGACTACGCCCTTGCCGAAGCCTCGACCCCTTACGGGATCATCGGCATCAAGGTGTGGATTTTCAAGGGCGAGATCCTCGAGCACGATCCCGGTGCGCGTGATCGCAAGGCCCAGGAACTCCAGGATGGCCCGGCCCCGCGTGGCGCCGGCGGCCGTCGCTGAGGAGGACTGAAAAATGCTTCAACCTAAGCGCACGAAATTCCGCAAGCAGTTCAAAGGCCGCATCAAGGGCGAGGCCAAGGGCGGCTCGGACCTGAACTTCGGCACCTTTGGCCTCAAGGCGACCGAGCCGGAGCGCGTCACCGCGCGCCAGATCGAGGCCGCCCGCCGCGCCATGACCCGCCACATGAAGCGTCAGGGCCGCGTCTGGATCCGCATCTTCCCGGATGTGCCGGTCTCGGCCAAGCCCATCGAGGTTCGCATGGGCAAGGGCAAAGGCTCGGTCGACCGCTGGGTCTGCAAGGTCAAGCCCGGCCGCGTCATGTTCGAGATCGACGGCGTCGGCGAGGCGGTTGCGGTCGAAGCCCTGCGCCTTGCCGCGATGAAACTGCCGATCAAGACCCGCGTCGTGGTCCGCGAGGACTGGTAAGGGCGGTAGGGTGATATCCACCCCCGAGATTTGGCCCCGTGCGAGAGATCGCGCGGGGTTTTTCATATCGCACGTCGCGCATGTGGCCGGCGTCGGAGCCTCCGGCGGGGATATTTGAGGCCAGAAGAAACGCGGGGGACATAGCACCCCCCGCGCGAAACACGACTGTGCTTCTCCTGGCGCGGTCATCGGCGTCCCCGCCTGTACCGCGCCCCGACAGTGTCGGAAAATGATGAAGAAATCGTTGTTTCTTCTGGCTGCAAATATCCTGGGGTGAATTGGCCGAAGGCCAAGAGGGGCAACGCCCCTGCTTATTTCAACTGACTGTCCTTGGAGCCGCGCCGGTTGATGCCGCTGCGCGGGCGCGCTGCGTGGTTGTGCTCGTTGGCGCAGTCGAGGCAGAGCTTGACGCCGGGGATGGCCTGCCTGCGCGCCTCGGGGATGGGCTCCTCGCACTCGGCGCAATGGGTGCGGCTTTCACCCGATGGCACGGGCCGGGCGCGCAGCCGCGCAAGCTCTTCGGCGATGGATGCCTCGATCTGCTCGCTCACCGCGCCGTCGCGTGTCCAGCCGCCTGCCATGGGGCCACCTCCTTCAGATCAGCCCCTCGGCGGCGAAGAGCGCCGCCACGTCCCGTTCGGGGCGCGCGCCATAATGCCCGATCACCTCTGCGGCGGCAATGCACCCCATGCGGCCCGCGACCGCCAGCGGCTTGCCCGTGGCCAGCCCGTAGAGCAGGCCAGCGGCGAATTGATCGCCCGCGCCGGTGGTATCGACCGGGTCGACGCGGGTGACGGGCACGCTCACCGTCTCGTCGCCCTCGACCAGCACCACATCGTGACCCGAACGGGTGCACACGATGAGACCGCTTTCGCGCGCCGCCTGTTCCAGCGCCGCGCCAAGATCGTCGGTCTCGTAAAGCGAGCGCCATTCATGTTCGTTGCCGATGACGAAATCGAGCGATTTGACCAGTTCCCGGAAATCCGCGCGATGACGGTCGACGCAGAACGGATCGGACAGGGTGATGCCCGCGCGACCGCCGCCCGCGCGCGCGGCCCGTGCTGCGCGCTCGAACGCCGCCTTGCCCTTGGGCTTGTCGTAGAGATAGCCTTCGAGAAAGAGGATCTGCGCCCCTCCCGCCACGGCCTCGGGCACGTCGGCCTCGTCAAGATCGGTCGAAATGCCGAGGAAGGTGTTCATCGAGCGCTCGCCATCGGGGGACACGAAGATCATCGAGCGCGAGGTCGGCAGCGCGCCCGCGCGCGGCAGGTTGACGAAGTCGGTGCCGACGGCGCGCATCGCCTCGGCGTAATAGCGGCCCAATTCGTCATCGCTCACCCGCCCGATGAAGGCCGTGGAGAGGCCGAGCGCGCCAATCCCGGCGACGGTATTGGCGACCGATCCGCCGGGCATCTGCCGCCGCTCGGGCATCTGCTCGTAGAGATATTCGGCGCGCTCGGTCTCGATCAGTTGCATCACGCCCTTGTCGATCCCCATGCGGGCAAGAAAGGCGTCGTCGCACCCTCCGATCACGTCGACGATGGCATTGCCGATGCCGACAACCTGATATTGTGTCATAGGGTTTTTTCCTCATAGGGGCAGAGATCGCGGATGAGACAAGTGCCGCAGGCGGGTTTGCGCGCCTTGCAGGTATAGCGGCCATGCAGGATCAGCCAGTGATGCGCATGGCGCTGGAAATCAACGGGGATATGGTCCTCGATGGCGCGTTCGACCGCCTCCACATCCTTGCCGGGGCAGATGCCGGTGCGGTTGCCGATGCGAAAGATATGCGTATCGACCGCCTGCGCCGGATGCCCCCACCACATGTTGAGCACGACATTGGCGGTCTTGCGCCCGACACCGGGCAGTGATTGCAGCGCGGCGCGGCTGTTGGGCACCTCACCACCATAGTCCTCGACAAGAATGCGGCTGAGTTTCATCACGTTTCGGGCCTTGTTGCGATAGAGGCCAATGGTCTTGATATGACCGATAAGCGCCTCTTCGCCAAGCGCCAGCATCTTTTCCGGCGTGTCGGCGATCTGGAAGAGCGCGCGCGTGGCCCGGTTCACGCCCACATCGGTGGCCTGTGCCGAGAGCGCGACCGCGACCAGCAGAGTAAAAGCGTTGACATGATCAAGCTCGCCCTTGGGTTCGGGCTGGGCGGCCTGAAAGCGGGTGAATATCTCGCGGATCGTGTGGTAATCGAGTTGGCGGGCCATGGTCCGTCTATGACGCGAAACCGGGGATTGCGCAACATTCGGGTCGCGTGCCCCTGTGACGCGGCGTATCTTGTGGCGAAACGACCGGGGGCCGCAATGTCGCAGAGCTATCACTACAATGTCATGCGCCGCGCCATCGCGCTCATTGACGCGGGCGGCGAGGGGATGACGCTTGAGGCCTTGGCGGGCGAGATGGGGATGAGTGCGGCGCATTTCCAGCGGCTGTTCTCGGCCTGGGTGGGCGTGTCTCCGAAGCGGTATCAACAATATCTGGCCCTTGGCCACGCCAAGGAAATGCTGGCGCAGCGCTTTACCACGCTGGAGGCGGCAGAGGCAGCGGGGCTGTCGGGCACCGGGCGGCTGCACGATCTTTTCCTGCGGTGGGAGGCGATGCGACCGGGCGAGTTCGCGCGCGGCGGCGCGGGGCTGACGGTCCGGTATGGCTGGTTCGAGACGCCCTTTGGCGAGGCGCTCGCCATGGGCACCGGGCGCGGCCTCTGTGGCCTCGCCTTTGTCGCCGAGACGGGGCGCGCGGCGGCCATGGCGGACATGCGCGCGCGCTGGCCCGAGGCGCGCTATGAGGAGGCCCCCGAGGCGATTGCCCCCTGGGTCGCAGCGGCGTTCTCGGGCCGGGGCGAGGCGCGGCTGCACATGATCGGCGCGCCCTTTCAGATCAAGGTCTGGGAGGCGCTGCTCACGATCCCTTCGGGCCATGTCACCACCTATTCCGAGATCGCCCGCGCCATCGGCCACCCCCGCGCCGTGCGCGCCGTCGGCACCGCCGTGGGGCGCAACCCGGTGAGTTACCTCATTCCCTGTCACCGCGCCTTGCGCAAATCGGGGGCGCTTGGGGGGTATCACTGGGGCCTGCCCGTCAAACGCGCTTTGCTGGCATGGGAAAGCGCACGGGCAGAGGGATAGGCGGGAAACCGCGCGAAATTCCCCCTTCAAGAGCCTTGGGGACGGGCATGATATTGCATATCATGTGGTTATACCCGACGTGATCGGGCAGGTTCATCAACGAGGTATGTCCATGATCCGAGCGAACAAGACCCTTCTCGCCCTCTCCGGCACGGCCCTTCTGCTGGTGACGGCCTGCACCGATCCCAATCAGGTGGGCGGCACCGATCCCAACCAGCGCACCCGGTCGGGCGCGATCATCGGTGGTATCATCGGCGCGGGCACAGGTGCTGCGGTCAGTGACAACCGCGCCACGGGTGCGCTGCTGGGCGGGGCGATCGGCGCGCTTGGCGGGGCGGCCATCGGCAATGCGCTGGACCGGCAGGCGGCAGAACTGCGCCGGGATCTCGGCAACGAGGTTGGGGTGGTCAATACCGGCGACCGGCTCATCGTGACGATGCCGCAGGATATCCTTTTCGCAACCAGCAGCTTTACCGTCGCGCCGGGGCTGCGCCAAGACCTCTTCACCGTGGCCTCGAGCCTTCAGCGCTACCCCGACACCACCGTGCAGGTCGTGGGCCATACCGACAGCACCGGATCGGCCAGCTACAACCAGACGCTCTCGGAGCGCCGCGCGGCGGCGGTGACGGATGTGCTGATGCAGGGCGGCGTTCCCGCCTCGCGTCTGCGCAGCATCGGGCGCGGCGAGGATCAGCCCGTGGCCTCGAACCTCACGCCCGAGGGCCGGGCCCAGAACCGCCGGGTGGAAATCGTCATCCTGCCCAACTGAGGTGGCACTGGCCTCGATGGGGCCATGAGTATTTTTGGAACGATGAAGCGGGGGCGGTCACAGGCGGGCCGCCCCCGTCCTGTCATTCGGCGGCCACCTCTGCCGCCTCGACGCGCACCGCCGAGAATTTGAACTCGGGGATCTTGCCGTAGGGATCAAGCGCCGGATTGGTGAGGATATTCGCCGCCGCCTCCACATAGGCGAAGGGCAGAAACACCATGTCGGGCGAAACCGCCCGGTCGGCGCGCGCCATCACCATGATCGAGCCGCGCTTGGTGGTGAGGCGCACCATGCCGCCCGGCTCTACCCCGAGGCGGCGCAGCGTCGAGGGGTGCAGCGAGCAGTTCGCCTCCGGTTCCACCGCGTCAAGCACGCTGGCGCGGCGGGTCATCGAGCCGGTATGCCAATGCTCAAGCTGGCGGCCGGTGGTCAGCACCATCGGATACTCGGCATCGGGCACGTCGTCGGGCGGGATGATCGTGGCGGGGGTAAATCGCGCGCGCCCCTCCGGACGCGGGAAGCCGTCGCCGAACACGACCGCATGGCCCGGATGATCGGGGGCGGGACAGGGATAGGTGACGGCGCTCTCGCGCTCCAGCCGCTCCCATGTGATGTTGTCAAGAGAACGCATGTTGTGCTTCATCTCGGCGAAGACATCCGCCGGGCTGTCATAGCGCCAGTCAAGGCCAAGCCGGTTGGCAAGCGCCATGGTGATCGCCCAATCCTCGCGCGCCTCCCCAGGCGGCGGCACGGCGGGGCGACCCATCTGCACCTGCCGATTGGTGTTCGTCACGGTGCCGGACTTCTCGTAGAAGGCCGAGGCGGGCAGGATCACATCGGCATAGTTCGCGGTCTCGGTCAGGAAGATGTCCTGAACGACCAGATGCTCCAGCTTGGCGAGCGCGTCGCGGGCGTGCTCGACATCCGGATCGCTCATCGCCGGGTTCTCGCCCAGAACATACATGCCCCTGATCGTGCCTGCGTGCACCGCGTCCATGATCTCGGTGACGGTGAGGCCCTTCTGGGCACTGAAATCATCCGTCCCCCAGACCTCGGTAAAGGCGCGGCGGATGGCGTCGTCAGTCACCGTCTGGTAGTCGGGCAGGAACATCGGGACGAGGCCCGCGTCGGACGCGCCCTGCACGTTGTTCTGGCCACGCAGCGGATGCAGCCCGGTGCCGGGGCGCCCGACATGGCCGCACATCAGCGCGAGGCTGATGAGGCAGCGCGAATTGTCGGTGCCGTGGATATGTTGGGAAATGCCCATCCCCCAGAAGATCATGCCGGCCTGTGCGGTGGCGAAATCGCGGGCCACGGCGCGCAGCGTCTCGGCGGGGATGCCGCAGATGGCCGCCATCTTCTCGGGCGGAAATTGCGCCAGATGCGCCTTTTCGGCCTCCCAGTTCTCGGTGAAGGCGGCGATATACTGCCGGTCGTAAAGCCCTTCCTCCACGATCACATGGCAGATCGCGTTGAGCATCGCCACATCCATGCCCGGCTTGAATTGCAGCATGTGGGTGGCGAAGCGGCGCAGGCCCTGCCCGCGCGGATCCATCACGATGAGCTTGCCGCCGCGCTTGGTGAACTGCTTGAAATAGGTGGCAGCAACCGGGTGGTTCTCGACCGGGTTGGCACCGATCACGATGGCCACATCGGCATTTTCGATCTCGTTGAACGTGGCAGTGACCGCACCGGAACCCACATTCTCGATCAATGCCGCCACGGATGAGGCATGGCAAAGCCGCGTGCAGTGATCGACATTGTTATGGCCAAAGCCCTGCCGGATGAGTTTCTGAAAGAGATAAGCCTCTTCATTGGTGCACTTTGCGCTGCCAAAGCCCGCCACGGAAGGACCGCCATGCGCCTCCTTGAGGCGCGCGAGGCCATCCGCAGAAAAATCAAGCGCCTCGTCCCACTCCGCCTCGCGGAAAAACGCCTGCCAGTTGCCGGGATCCACGTTGAGGCCCTTCGGGGGCGCATCCGTGCGACGTATCAGCGGCTTGGTCAGACGGTGGGGGTGGTGGATATAGTCGAACCCGAACCGCCCCTTGACGCAAAGCCGCCCCTGATTGGCGGGGCCGTTGACCCCCTCGACATATTTGACGCGGCCATCCTTGACCTTGAGCGAGACCTGACAGCCAACCCCGCAGAACGGGCAGATGCTGTTCACCTCGCTGTCGAAATCGGTGCTGTCGCCCTTCTGGGCCGCGTCGAGCACAGTGGCGGGCATCAGCGCGCCGGTGGGGCAGGCCTGCACACATTCGCCGCAGGCGACGCAAGTGCTCTCGCCCATCGGGTCCGCGAAGTCGAAGACGGGATAGGCATCGTGGCCGCGCCCGGCCATGCCGATCACATCGTTGACCTGCACTTCGCGGCAGGCGCGCACGCAGAGGCCACACTGGATGCACGCATCGAGATTGACGCGCATGGCAACGTGGCTGTCATCCAGAAGCGGGATGCGGCCCTGCTCGAGCTTCGGGAAGCGGCTGTGGGTGACGCCGTTCGCGTCGGCCATGTCCCACAGATGGCTGGAGGCGTCACGCGCGGCATCACGCGCGGGCTGGTCGGCCAGAAGCATCTCGACCACCATCTTGCGCGCGCTTTCCGCCCGCGCCGAATTGGTCGTGACCACCATGCCGTCGCGGGCCTCGCGGATGCAGGAGGCGATCAGCGTGCGCTCGCCCTCCACCTCGACCATGCAGGCACGACAGTTGCCATCGGGGCGGTATCCGGGGCTAGGCTTGTGGCACAGATGCGGGATCTTGAGGCCCCGGCCATTGGCCACCTCCCAGATGGTCTGCCCCTCTTCGGCCTCGACCTTGCGGCCGTCGAGTGTGAACCGGATCGTTTGGGCCATGCCTGTCTCTCCTCGCCATTCATCAAACCGGATCATGGCAGGCGCAGGCGCCCGCCGTCAATTCCGGTTTCATCGAAAACACGCTACGCGCGCTGGGAGGATCATCGCATGAGTCCCGCCGCCCGGGCCGCCGCCAGAGACATTCGAGGGCAATTTCCGACATGGCGGGTGTGCACGCGCCCCATATGCGCATCGCGCTTCGGATCACGGCGCCCGGGCATTCCTCAGACAGGCCGCCGCGTGCCGTCCGGCCCAGAGCCCGGTGGCGAGACAGGCGGTCAGCAGGTAGCCCCCCGTCGGGGCCTCCCAGTCAAGCATTTCGCCCGCCGCGAAACTGCCGGGACGCGCGCGCAGCATCAACCCTGCGTCAAGTGCCGCAAAGCGCAGGCCGCCCGCCGTCGAAATCGCCTGATCCATCGGACGCGGGCCATTGAGCGGCACTGGCAACGCCTTGAGCGCGCCCGCCATGTCCGGCGCGCCCCGCGCGAATTCCATCGCCAGGGCGAGTTTGACCGGCGAGAGGCGCAGCGCCTTGCGCAGCCGGTTGCCAAGGCTGTCGCCGGACCTCGCACGGCCAAGCCGGGTGGCGATCTCCTCGCGGTTCAGGTCGGGCAGCAAGTCGATTGTCAGCGCCGCGCCGTCGCGCAATGACGCGCTCACCTCGTAGATGCCTCCGCCCTCAAGCCCACTGGCGGAAATGATGAATTCCCCGCGAGAGCCGGTGGCACCGGCCCGAAGCGCGACACCCTTCACGGCCTGACCGAAATGGGGTGCCATATGCGCCGACCATGCGACCAGAAAGCCCATATTGGCGGGGCGGAACGGGGCGATCTGTGCGCCAAACTGCGCCGCCCATGCCCCGTCAGAGCCAAGCCGCGCCCAGCTTGCCCCGCCGCAGGCCAGCACGGTGACGGCGGGCCAAAGCCGGTGTTCCCCCTCGGGCGTGTCGAAGAGCGCCGCGCCCCCGTCCCAGCCCTGCCAGCGCCAGCGCGTGCGGATACGCACGCCCATGCCGTCAAGCCGCCCGAGCCAGGCCCGCAAGAGCGGCGAGGCCTTCATCGCACTGGGGAAAACCCGCCCTGTCGAACCGGTGAAGAGCGGCTGTCCCAGCCCCTCGGCCCAGCCCTGCACCTCCTCCGGGCCAAAGGCCGCGAGCATCGGGCGCAGGTGCTCCGCCCGGTCGCCATAGGCTTTGAGGAATGTCTCGAAGGGCTCGGCCTTGGTCAGGTTGAGGCCGGATTTCCCGGCCATCAGGAACTTGCGGCCCACGGACGGCTTGGCCTCGGCCACCACCACCCGCAGCCCCGCCCCGGCCATCGCCTCCGCCGCCATGAGGCCCGCAGGCCCGGCCCCGATCACCAGCGCCTCGGTCATGATGCCGTCGACAGACCCTTGTGATGCAGCACCCGCTGCGGGAACGGGATCTCGACCCCCTCGGCCCTGAGCGCGTTCCAGATCGCGAAAAGCACGTCCGATTGATACTTGCCGGTGACGTCCTCGATCCCCTCGACCCAATATTCCACCGAGAACTCCACCCCGCTGTCGGCAAAGGCCTTGAGCTCGCATTCCGGGGCCTGCCTGCCTTCGGTCAGCACGCAGTCGAGCGCACCGACGGCGGCCTCGATCATGTCGGGGATGCGGTTGATATCGGTGTCGTAACTGACCGAAAAAGCGGCCTCATACCGGTGCCGCTTGCCCGCATCGGAATAATTGACCACCCGCGAGGTGATGAAATCCTCGTTCGGCACCACGATCCAGCGGCCATCGACGGTTTCCAGGATCGCGGCGCGGGCGGTCATCTTGACGATGGTGCCTTCGGAGCCGTCATCGAGCACGACATAATCGCCCACCGTCGTCTGACCTTCCAGAAGCAGGATCACGCCGGACACGAAATTCGCCGCGATCTGTTGCAGGCCAAGGCCGATGCCCACGCCAAGCGCCCCGCCCAGCACGGCAATCGCCGTAAGGTCGATGCCCATGATCGACATGAGCAAGAGAAAGGCCGCGCCGAAGATCACGATCTGGCTGGCCTTCATTGCCAGTTCGCGGGTGGCGGGGCGCAGTTCGTTCTGCTTGCGGATGAACTCCTCGGACTGGCTGTTGGACCAGCGCCCCAGCCAGAACAGGAACGCGCCGGCCACCGCCCCGCGAATGAGCGCCAGAAGCGAGAAGGAGATATTGCCCAGATCGACCGAAATCGCCGCCAGCCGCTCGTGCGCAAGGCCGAGCAGGCCGAAGAGATAGAGCAGCGCCACCGGCATGAGCACGAAGCGGCCCAGCACCCGCAGGAACGGATCGCGCAGGATGTCGCGCACGAAAAGCCGCACGGCAAGGAACAGGAACAGCCGCTTGCCGAAGGCGATCACATCGCCCGTGCCGAAAACCTGTCGCGTCACCCCCTCGCCGATGCCGGTCAGCCCGTAGGCCAGCAGCGGCATGAGCAGGGGCAGGAACATCAGCACGAAGCGCCGCGCCGTGGCGATGACATTGTCCTGCCCCTTGGGCGGCGTCATCAGCCGGGTGATCACCGGACACAGGCGACGGTTGATCGCCACCGCCAGCAGAAAGGCCGCGACCAGAACAGCGAATTGCGACCAGGCGGCCGGGCTCAGCAACCAGATCCTGGCCATCTCCCAGCCCTGAAGCGCGTAGCCCAGCGCCTGCTCCAGTATCTCCGACTGCCCACCCATGCCGCACCCCTTGCCAGGCCACCCTTGCGCGCCATTCTCTTGCCCGGAGGTGGGCGATGGATCAAGCCAAACCCGACACGGACCCGATCTGCCCGCTTTGCGGACGGCCCATCCCGTCCGGGGCGCGGCAGAGCCTGCACCACCTTGTGCCCAAGCTGAAGGGCGGCAAGGGCGGGCCCGTCGTGCGCCTGCACCAGATCTGCCATAACGAGATCCACGCCACCCTGACCGAGACGGACCTGGCGCGGAACTATGACACGATCGAGGCGTTGCGCGCCCATCCGCGTCTGGCGCGCTTCATCGACTGGGTGGCCAGGCGGCGGCCCGACTTCCACTCGAAAACCCCCGGCGCGCGGCGCAGGCGGTGAACGCAAAACGGCCCCGCACGAAGGCGGGGCCGCTCACCGGTCCTGACGGAGCCGTTTCGCTTACTTGTCGCCCTTGAGCGCCGCGCCGAGGATGTCGCCCAGCGACGCCCCCGAATCGGACGAGCCGAATTGTGCGACGGCCTCCTGCTCTTCGGCAATCTCGCGCGCCTTGATCGACAGGCCCAGACGGCGGGTCTTGCTGTCCACGTTGGTCACGCGCACATCCACCTTGTCGCCCACCGAGAACCGCTCGGGGCGCTGCTCGGAACGGTCGCGCGACAGATCGGAGCGCCGGATGAAGGATTTCGCGCCTTCATACTCCACCTCGATGCCGCCATCCTCGATCGAGGTCACGGTGACGGTGATGATCGAGCCGCGCTTCACGCCGCCCACCGCCTCGGCGAACTTGTCGCCGCCAAGCCCCTTGATCGAGAGCGAGATACGCTCTTTCTCGACATCGACCTCGGAGACGACCGCCTGAACCACGTCGCCCTTCTTGTAGTTCTGGATCGCGTCCTCGCCACGCTCGTCCCAGCTCAGATCGCTGAGATGGACCATGCCGTCGATATCGCCATCCATGCCGATGAAGAGGCCGAATTCGGTGATGTTCTTGACCTCACCCTCAACCTCGGAACCCGGCGGATGCTGTTCGGCGAACACTTCCCACGGGTTGCGCATGCACTGCTTGAGACCGAGCGAGACGCGGCGTTTCGCGCCGTCGATCTCCAGCACCATGACCTCGACCTCCTGAGAGGTGGAGACGATCTTGCCGGGATGCACGTTCTTCTTCGTCCAGGACATTTCCGAGACGTGCACAAGGCCCTCGACCCCCGGTTCCAGCTCCACGAAGGCGCCGTAATCGGTGATGTTGGTGACGCGGCCGGTATGGACAGAGCTGAGCGGATATTTCGCGCCCACCACATCCCACGGATCTTCCTGAAGCTGCTTCATGCCCAGGCTGATACGGTGGGTGTCCTTGTTGATCTTGATGACCTGAACCTTGACGGTCTCGCCGATCGACAGGATCTCGGACGGGTGGTTGACACGCCGCCAGGCCATGTCGGTGACGTGCAGAAGGCCATCGACACCGCCCAAGTCCACGAAGGCCCCGTATTCGGTGATGTTCTTGACCACGCCATCGACATTCTGCCCCTCGGTGAGGTTGGCGATGACTTCGGCGCGCTGCTCGGCGCGGCTCTCTTCCAGGATGGCGCGGCGCGACACGACGATATTGCCGCGGCGACGGTCCATCTTGAGGATCTGGAACGGCTGCTTGAGCCCCATGAGGGGGCCTGCGTCGCGCACGGGGCGCACATCGACCTGAGAGCCGGGCAGGAAGGCCACGGCACCGCCCAAGTCGACGGTAAAGCCGCCCTTGACGCGGCCAAAGATCGCGCCTTCGACACGCTCTTCGTCAGCATAGGCCTTCTCGAGACGGTCCCATGCCTCTTCGCGGCGGGCCATCTCGCGGCTGATCACGGCTTCGCCGCGGGAGTTCTCTGCCGAGCGCAGGAAGACCTCGACCTCGTCGCCGACCTTGATGTCGGGCTGCTCACCGGGATTTGCAAATTCCTTGAGATCGACGCGGCCTTCCATCTTGTAGCCGACATCGATGATGGCCTGGCCCGCCTCGATGGCGATAACCCGACCCTTGACGACAGAGCCCTCATCGGGCGTGTCCATTTCGAGGCTTTCATTAAGGAGGGCCTCGAATTCCTCCATGGATGTGTTCTGAGCCATGTGGCGTCGTTTTCCTTTACATCTGTTTTCGGGCCGAGCGGTTGTCTCCGCCGGTCTTGGGTGCGTCGTTGGTCGGGCGGGGCACAAAACAAAGAGGGCCGGTGGTGCCGACCCTGCTCGATCTCTGCTGCTTCGTGGCGATTCCGCCTTGTTGACAGGGGGCCGTATAACCGCGGATGCAGGGCAAATCAAGCGGCAAGGCGCAAGGCCGCCCCGAACCCTACGGCCTGAGCACGATCTTGGGCGCGGCAACGCGGCCCGCGCGGATATCGGCAAAGGCACGTGCGCCCTCCGACAGGGGCCGCGCCTCGGCCCAATCCAGCGGCCCAAGGCGGCCTTCGAACATCGCCGCCGCCGTGTCGCGGAAATCCTGGCCTGTATAGGTATAGGTGCCGATAAAGGTGATCTCCTGCAACGTCATGCGGCGGATATCCAGCCCGCCCGCATCCTCGCCCAGCCCGATATGGGCGATCACACCACCGGGTGCGGCCAACGCCGAGGCGGTGGCGCGCGTCGCGGCAAGCCCCACGGCGTCAATCACCAGCGGCCACGCGCCTTCGGGCGCGGCCACCGCCGTTACATCGCAATGCAGCGCCAGATAGCTGCGCCGCGCGGCGTTCGGCTCTGCCACCACCACCTCGGCACAGCCCATGGCCCGCAGCGCCAGCGCCGCCGCCAGCCCGATCGCCCCGCCACCGATGACCAGCGCGCGGCGTGCGTCGGCCTCATGGAGCGCCCCAAGCGCCAGCCGCGCGGCGTGCCAGCTCACCGCCAGCGGCTCGGCCAGCGCGGCGATCTCAAAAGGGATATGATCGGGCACGCGCACAAGGTTGCGCTCGGGCATGGCCAGCACCTGCGCAAAGGCCCCCTCGCGCGGCGGCATGGAGATGATCTGCCGCGCAGGACACAGGTTCTCGCGCCCCGAGGTGCAGGCCGGACAGGCACCGCACGTGACCAGCGGGTTGACCGTCACCCGCTCGCCATGCCGTGGCCCGCCCTTGATGACCCCCGCCGCCTCGTGGCCAAGGATCAGCGGCGCGGGCCGCCGCGCATCATGGCCAACATAGGCGTGCATGTCCGAGCCGCAGATCCCCACGCTCTCGACCGCGATCAGCACCTCGCCGGGCGCAGGCTCCGGGTCGGGCACATCGCGGAAATCGAGGGTCTCGATGCCGGTATAGACCAATGCTTTCATCGTGCCGTAAACCCCCCGTCGACCATCAATATCTGCCCCGTGACATAGCGTGACGCGTCGGAGCACAGGAAGAGCAGCGGCCCGTCCATGTCCTCGGCCCGCCCGTTGCGCCCGATGCAGGTTTGGGCCGCGTTGCGCTCCGCGCGTTCGGGATCGTCGAACACCGCCGCCGTGAGTTCGGTGGGGAAAAACCCCGGCCCGAGCGCGTTGGCGGTGATGCCATGGGGCGACCAGGCCTCGGCCATGGCGCGGGTCATCTGCGCCACGCCGCCTTTGGACGCGCCATAGGCGATGCCCGCGGGAAAGGCGCGATAGGATTGCAGCGAGGCGAAATTGACGATGCGGCCCCAGCCCTTGGCCTGCATCCCCGGCACAAGGGCCTGTGACAGAAAGAAGGGCGCGGTGAGGTTGACGGCCAGCGTCGCCTCCCAGCCCTCTGGCGTGACATCATCGGCGGGTTGGCGCAGGTTCAGCCCGGCGGCGTTCACCACGATATCGGGCGCACCAAAGGGCGCGGCGACGCGCGCCGCCAGATCGGCCATGTCGCCCACCGCGACATCACCCGCCACCGCCGCCACCTCGCCGCCCGCCTCTTGGCACCAGTCATCCAGCGCCGCACGCCGCCGCGCCACGCCCACCACCCGCGCGCCCGCCCGCGCCAGCACCAACGCCGCGCGCCGACCCAAGCCAGAGCTTGCGCCGGTCACGCAGGCCACGCGCCCCGCGACGGAAAAGAGATCGCCCGCCACCTCAGCCCTCTGCCGAGAGGTCGAAATTCTCGCCGGGGAAATACTTGCGCAGGCGGATATCGGCGGTGCGCGCATGCCCCTCCATCCCCTCCAGCCGCGAGATGCGCGCGGTGGCCTCTGCCACGGGGCGCGAGCCCTCGCGGGTGGCGCGCTGCCATGTCACGATCTTCATGTATTTATGCACCGACAGGCCCCCGGTATAATTGGCCGCGCCGGAGGTGGGCAAAACGTGATTGGTGCCCGCCGCCTTGTCGCCAAAGGCCACGGTGGTCTCCTCGCCCAGAAAGAGCGAGCCATAGCAGGTGAGCCGCGCCAGCCACCACTCCAGATCAGCGGCCTGCACCGTCAGGTGTTCGGGCGCGTAATCGTCCGATGTGGCGGCCATCTCCTCACGGTCGGCGCAAACGATCACCTCCGCATAATCGCGCCAAGCCGCAAAGGCGTTGTCGCGGTTCACCTCGGGCAGATCGTCGATCAGGAGCGGCACGAGGCGCATCACCTCCTCGGCCAGCGCGCGATCATCGGTCACCAGCCAGACGGGCGAGTTGTAGCCATGCTCGGCCTGGCCCACCAGATCGGTGGCGACGATCATCGGATCGGCGCTGCCGTCGGCAAGGATCAGGCTGTCGGTAGGGCCCGCGATCATGTCGATTCCGACGCGGCCAAAGAGCATCCGCTTGGCCTCGGCCACGAACTGGTTGCCGGGACCGACAAGGATATTGGCCTTCGGCAGACCGAACAGGCCGAAGGTCATCGCCGCCACCCCCTGCACGCCGCCCATCGCCAATATCTGATCGGCCCCGCAGACATGCGCGGCATAGACGATGGCGGGCGCGATGCCCACGCCGGGGCGCGGCGGCGAACAGGCGGCGATATTGCTGCATCCAGCCACCTTGGCCGTGGTCACGGTCATGATGGCGCTGGCGATATGGCTATAGCGCCCGCCCGGCACGTAACAGCCCGCCGCCTGCACCGGGATCGCCTTTTGCCCGGCAATCAGCCCCGGCACCACCTCGACCTCGAAATCGGCCACGGTGGCTTTCTGCGCCTCGGCGAATTTGCGCACATTCGCATGGGCAAAGTCGATATCGCGGCGCAGCTTTTCGGGCACAAGCGCGGTGGCTGCCGCAATCGCCTCGGGCGTCAGGATCAGGTCGCCGTCGTATTTGTCGAATTTCGCAGCATATTCCAGCGCGGCGGCATCCCCGCGCGCCTCGATATCATCGAGAATGCCGCGCACGATGTCGCGCGTCTCGGAGGCGTCGCTGCGCGAATGGCGGGGGGCTTTCTTGAGATAGTCGCGGGGCATGAATGACTCCTATTTGTAGATGTCGGGAAGCAGCGTGGTGGAAATCGCCGGAACATAGGCGATGAAAAGCGTCACCACGAACATGAAGAACACGAAGGGAATGGCGCGATACGCGATCCGCAGGATCGATTCGCCCGTCAGCCCGGCCACAACAAAGAGGTTGAGGCCCAGGGGCGGCGTGATGAAGCCCACGCCCAGCGCGGTGATCATCATGATGCAGAACTGGATTTCGTTCATGCCGATATTGTCGGCCAATGGCTTCAGGATCGGCGCGAGGATGACGATATTGGGCGTCGTCTCCATCACCAGCCCTGCCGCGATCAGGATGAGCACCATCATCAGGATCAAAACCCATGGCTCCTCACTGACCGAGGTGGCCGCCGCGACAAAGCCCTGCGGCACGCCCATGATCGCCAGCGCCTGCGCCAGCGGCAGCGAGAAGGCGATGATCGGCAGGATCACCCCGTTGACCTTGGCCGAAGAGATCAGCATCGACGGAAAATCGCTGAGCTTCAGCGTGCCGAGGATGAACCCCATGATGATCGTCACCACCACCGCCGTGGCCCCCGCCTCGGTCGGGGTCATCTGGCCCGAGAAGATACCGTAGAAGATGATCCCCGGCACGATGAACGCATACCAGCCGGATTTGAGCGCCACGCCAAGCCGCCTCGCCCACTCGGAGAACGACATGTTGCCGCCGCCCTCCCAGCCGTAAAGCCGGTTCATGATGATATTGGTGGCAAGGATCGACAGCAGGATGGCGATGCCGGGAATGACCGCCGCCAGAAAAAGCGTCGAGGCCGAGATGCCCAGCACCAGCCCGATGACGATATAGGCGATGGAGGGCGGGATGAGGATGCCGGTGCAGGCCCCCGCCGCCACCAGCGCGCAGGCATAGGGGCGCGGATAGCCCGACTCCACCAGCCGGTTGATGGTCATCCGCCCCACCGCCGCCGCCCCCGCCGCATCCGAGCCGGAAATGGCCGCGAACATCCCGCACACGAGCACCGTGGCCGAGCCGAACCCGCCCTTGGCAAATTGCGTCAGCGCCTCGGCCACGTCGAGAAACTTGCGGCTGAGCCCCGTGCGCACCAGCACATCCCCCGTCAGGATGAAAAGCGGCACGGCGGTGAGCGCGAAATGGTCGATGCCGTGGAAAAGGCTCTCGCCCACAAGGCTGAGCGGCAGCGCGCCCGACCACATCAGCATGATGATCGCCGACGCGCCGATCGCCGCCCAGACCGGCACGGCAAGCGCCACCAGCAGCACGAACAAGAGAACCGGACCGTAGAAATCCCAGCCAAGCTCGACCGTCTGTTGCATCTGGTTCCAAAGCATGACGCGCCCCCTCAGTCGAACATCTTGCCGCCTTCGTAGACGGGGTTCCCGTGACGAAGGTCGTGCAGGTCGCGCAGGAAGGACTGCACGAGGCGAAGCATCATGAGGCCGAACCCGATGGGGACGGCAGCGAGAAACCAGACCTGGCTGATGCGCAGCCCATGGGTGACCGAGCCGAACTTGGCCGAGACAAGCACCGTCTCCAGCGACCAGTAAAAGGCCACGATGGCGACCGCGAACATCACCAGATCGCCGAAAATATAAAACGCCGCCTTCACCCGAGGCCCGACATATTCAAGGATCACGTCGATGCGGATATGGGCGCGCTCGCGCACCGCCGCCGCGGCCCCGATCCAGGCCAGATAGATGAACGCATAGCGCACGATCTCCTCGCCCCAGATCGAGGAATAGGACAGCACTTCGCGCCGCAGCACCTCGATGAACATGGTCGCCACCAGCAACACGTAAAACACCAGAAGCGCCCAGCGTTCGGCATTGCGATCAAGGGTCTTGAGCAGTTTCATGGGCCACGCTCCTTTCAGGACCGCGCGACGCGGCGCGGCGTGCTGCGGTCGTTCCGTCGCTCAGAGAGGCAGGGCCGGTTCACGACCGGCCCCGCGCATCGCTCAGGCGTCGTGGACGTAATATTTGCCCTGCGTGCCCGCCGCCTCGGCCAGCTTCTCGAAGGTCTCCATCGAGCCTGCAAGCTCCAGCTTGAACGGGTCCCATTCGCTGCGCTGATAGCCGCCGGTCGCCTGCCATTCGGCCAGTTGATCGTCGGAGAGGCTGTGGAATTGCACCCCGGCAGCGGTCAATTCGGCCATCGCATGGGCACGCGCCGAGGGCACCTTGGCAAGGTTCTGATGCGCGGTCATCTCGCCCGCCCATTCGATCCCCTCTTTCACATCGCCCGGCAAGCCGTTGAACCACTCAAGGTTGACCGAATAGACCTGACTGTCAGGCACGGCCTGGGTAAAGGTGATGTGGCTCAGGATGTCCTTGAAGCCAAAGACAAAAAGCGCGCCCACCGACGGGTCGAGCGCATCGGCCACGCCCTGCTTGATCGCCGAAGGCGTCTCGCCCCAGGCCACGGGCGTCGGGTTGGCGCCCACCATCCGGTAATATTGCTGGAGCATCTTTGAGCCCGGCACCCGGAACTTGACGCCCTTGAGATCGCCGGGCGTCAGCACCGGCCCGGCCCCGCCCTTGCGCATCGCCACCACGCGCGGGTCGATCACCACGTAGAACAGCGGCTTGAACCCCGCCGCCTCAACCTTGGGATGCACTTCGGATGTCCACACATCCGATGACACCAGATTGGTGAACCGCTGGTTGGAGCCGCAGAAATAGGGCAGGTTGATGAGATCGACCGCCGCCGCAAAGGGCGCGAAATTCGACAGCGAATGCTGCGCCGCCTGAATCGTGCCGCCCTGCACCGCCTGCACCAGCGCGCCGCCCGCACCAAGCTGCCCGCCGGGGGCAAGCTTGACATAGACCTTGCCTGCCGTGGCGTTCTGGATGTTCTCCTTGAGGTCAAGCTGCATCATCGGATAGCTGCGCGACGTGCCCAGCACATAGGCCGTGGCAATCGTCATCACATGCTCGGCCGCCTGTTCGCGCGCGCGCTCTTCCTGCTGGGTCTGGGCGGCGGCCTCGGATGACCACAGCGCCCCCGCCGCACCCGCCACCATCGCGGCGGTAAAGCCTCCGCTGGCCGCGAGTTTGAGAAAATTCCGGCGTTCCTCGGACGCAAGCCCGTTTTCAATCGGTGTCATCATGCTCCTCCCTGTTGAGCGTCATTATTATAAGCGTTTGATTATTTTCTGGCCTCCGCCTCACGGCGCAGGATCGCCACCACAAAGGCCACCGAAGCGGCCAGCAAAAGCAGCATCGCCTGCACGTCGCTCAGGAGCGCGGCGCCCGCCAGCGCGCCCAGCGCCACATCGAGCACGAACGCGGCAAAGAGCAGCGCGGCAATCGCAAGAACCATGTCGTCTCCTCCCGATGCGGACATGAGTCCCGTCAAATGTAAGAGCTTACATTGCACCATGCAAGCCTTTACATTATCGTGCAGCCAAGGACTTGAACGATGGAGGCCCGAGGTGCCACGCCAGCGAGACGACGCCACCACCGCCGCGCCGACGCTCGAAGACGTGGCCGCACGCGCGCGCGTCTCGACCGCCACCGTCTCGCGCACGCTCAACTCCCCCACCCTTGTCAGCGCCGCCACGCGCGCGCGCGTCATGGCGGCGGTCGAGGCGCTTGGGTATGCCCCCAATTTCGGCGCCCGCGTGATGGCCGCCAGGCGCACCAACACCTTTGGCGCGATCATCCCGACGATGGAGAACGCGATCTTCGCGCGCGGGCTTCAGGCCTTTCAGGAGGAGTTGGGCCGCAACGGCATCACCCTTCTGGTGGCGTCCTCCTCCTACGATCCCGCTCTCGAAGAGGAGCAGATCCGCGCCCTCGTCGCACGCGGGGCGGATGCGCTTCTGCTGATCGGCCATGACCGCACAGAAGCGGCCTATGACCTGCTTGACCGGCGGCGCATTCCCTATCTTGCCGCCTGGGTGCATGACCCGGCCTCGCCGCGCCTGTCGATCGGGTTCGACAATCGGGCCGCCATGCAGGCGCTGGCGGGAAAGGTGCTGGGGCTGGGGCATCGCCACCTGGCCGCGATCACCGCGCCGCGTGCGCAAAATGACCGCGCCCGCGCCCGGTTCGATGGGATCGGGGCGGCGATGCGCGCAAGGGGGCAGGATGCCGGCGCGCTCGCAGTCGAGGAAATGGCCTATTCCATCGAGAACGGTGCCGCCGCGTTTCGTCGGCTGATGGCGCGCAGGCCGCGCCCCACCGCCGTGCTCTGCGGCAATGATGTCTTTGCCGCGGGCGCGCTGATGGCCGCGCGCGAGATGGGGCTGTCGGTTCCCGGCGATGTCTCGGTCACCGGCTTTGACGATATCGAACTGGCGGGGATCGTCACGCCCGCGCTTACCACGGTGCATGTGCCCCACCGCCAGATGGGCCGCCGCGCGGCACAGATGCTTATCACGCTTTGCGCGGGCAAAGATCCGGGGCCGAGCGTGAAACTGGAGACAAGCATCGCCTGCCGCGCCTCGCTCGGACCGCCGCCAGGGGCGTGATGTCACGAAACCTTCACTTGAAACATGTTTGATTTCCATTAATCGGGAATTATGGAAATAAATGATGCTTCTCTCGCCTTCGCCACGCTTGGCCATCCGGCGCGCCTTGCGGTGTTCCGGCTACTCATGCGCTTTGCGCCGCACGGCCAGCGCCCCACGGATATCGCCGCGGCGCTTGGCCTGAAACAGAACACCCTCTCGCATCACCTCTCCGACCTTGCCGCCTGCGGGTTGATCCGTTCCAGACGGCAGGGGCGCACGCTGCTCTATTCGGTCGATCTTGACGCCACCGAGGCGCTGATCGGCTATCTCGCGCTCGATGTGGGACGCGCGCGGCCCGATCTCATCGCCCCCCTCCTCGCCACAAAGGACAGCCCCATGACCGACAGGTTCAACGTCCTCTTCATTTGCTCGGGCAATTCGGCCCGCTCGATCTTTGCCGAGGCGCTGCTGCGCGATCTGAGCAAGGGTCGGTTTCAGGCGTTTTCCGCCGGCTACAACCCCAACTCCACGCTCAACCCCTTGGCGCTCGACATCCTGCGGCGCAACGGGCACCGCGTGGAGGACATGCGCTCCAAGCATGTCTCCGAGTTTCAGGCCGAAGGCGCGCCGGTGATGGATTTCGTCTTTACCGTCTGCGACACGGCAGCGGGCGAGGAATGCCCGCCCTGGCCCGGCCAGCCCATCACCGGCCATTGGGGCCTGCCCGACCCGGTCAAGGCCACCGGCACCGAGGCGGAAAAGGCGCTGGTCTTTGCCCAGACCTATGCCGCGCTGCGCCGCCGGATCACCGCCTTTGTCGAACTGCCCTTCGAGAGCCTGAGCCGCCTGGCGCTTCAGGCCCGCGTGGACGAGATCGGCACCGACGCCGCAACCCAAGAGAAAGCCTGACATCCCATGCCCCGGATTGCCCTCAACGGCCTTGGCCGCATCGGAAAGCTTGTTCTGCGCGACCTGATCGACAGCGGCAGCGGTGGCGAGATCGTGCTGTTGAACGATCCCGTGGGCGATGCCGAACAGCACGCCCTCCTGATGGAGTTCGACTCGGTCCATGGCCGCTGGCGCACCCCGGTGGGCCATGCTCCCGGTGCCCTGGTGCTGGATGGCCGGACCGTCCGCCTCACCCATGAGCGGGCCATCGCGGCCCTGCCGCTCGCCGAGATGGGCGTCGATCTGGTGATCGACTGCACCGGCGTGTTCAAGGCCGGGGCGAAACTCGCCCCCTATTTCGACGCCGGGGTCAAGAAGGTTGTGGTCAGCGCCCCGGTCAAGGACGGCGGCGCGCTCAACCTTGTCTATGGCGTCAATCATCACCTTTACGACGGCACGCAGCGCGTCATCACCGCCGCCTCCTGCACCACCAATTGCCTGGCACCGGTGGTCAAGGTCCTGCACGAGGCCATCGGCATCCGTCACGGCGCGATCACCACGATACATGACGTGACCAATACCCAGACCATCGTCGACCGCCCGGCGAAGGACATGCGCCGCGCGCGCTCGGCGCTCACCAACCTCATTCCCACCACCACCGGCAGCGCCACGGCGATCACGCTCATCTATCCCGACCTCAAGGGGCGCCTGAACGGCCATGCCGTGCGCGTGCCGCTGCTCAATGCCTCGCTGACCGATTGCGTGTTCGAGATGGCCCGCGAAACCACCGTGGAAGAGGTCAACGCGCTCTTCCGGGCCGCAGCCGACGGGCCGCTTGCCGGTATCCTCGGATTCGAGACGCGCCCGCTCGTGTCGTCCGACTATACCGACGATCCGCGCTCCTCGGTCATAGACGGGCCCTCGACCATGGTCGTGAACGGCACGCAGGTGAAGGTCTATGCGTGGTATGACAACGAATGGGGCTATGCCTGCCGTCTGGGCGACATCGCCCGCATGGTCGCGGCCACGCTGTGACGCAGACCGCCAATCCGCTGCGCGCCTATGCGGCCGTCACGGCGGCCTATTGGGCCTTCATGCTGTCGGATGGCGCGCTGCGGATGCTCGTTCTCTTGCATTTCAACACGCTCGGCTTCACGCCTGTGCAACTGGCCTGGCTCTTCCTGCTCTACGAGGTGGCGGGGATCGTGACCAACCTTGCGGCGGGGTGGCTTGCCGCGCGCTTCGGGCTGGCGGCGACGCTCTATGGCGGGCTTGCGCTTCAGATCGGCGCGCTTGTGGCCCTTGCACAGCTTGACCCGGCATGGAGCATCGCTGCCTCGGTCGCCTTCGTCATGGCGGTGCAGGGCATCTCGGGCGTGGCCAAGGATCTGGCCAAGATGTCCTCGAAATCCGCCGTCAAGCTGCTGGCACCTTCGGGCGACGGCGGGCTGTTCCGTTGGGTGGCCTGGCTCACCGGCTCCAAGAACGCGGTCAAGGGCGCGGGCTTTTTCCTTGGCGCGGCGCTCCTCGGCCTTGCGGGGTTCAACGCGGCCGTCTGGGGCATGGCCGCTCTTCTCGCGGTCATCCTTGCGGCGGTGGTGCTCTTCCTGCCCGCCGGTCTGCCGGGACGCATGAAATCCGCCGAGGCCTGGGGCGGCTGGCGCTCTGCCGATCCGCGCGTCAACCGGCTCAGCCTTGCGCGGATGTTCCTTTTCGGCGCGCGCGACGTGTGGTTCGTGGTGGGCGTGCCGGTCTATTTCCAGATGGTGCTGTCGGACGGCACCGACGCGGGGCGGCGCGAGGCGTTCTTTCTGGTGGGCGGCTTCATGGCGCTCTGGATCATCGCCTATGGCGGGGTGCAGGCGCTTGCCCCCCGCCTTCTGGGGGCGAGATCACAACCCGAGAGCGCGATCACCGCGCGCGCGATCCGCTGGGCGGGGTGGCTGGTGCCGATCCCCTTTGCGTTGGCGCTTGGCGCGCTCTTCGCGGGTGGTCCGGCACCGTGGCTCACGGGCACGTTGGTGGCCGGGCTTCTCCTTTTCGGCTTTGTCTTTGCCATCAATTCCTCGGTCCATTCCTATCTGATCCTCGCCTTCGGCGCGGCGGACCGGATCACCCGCGATGTGGGCTTCTACTACATGGCCAACGCCGCCGGTCGGCTCATCGGCACGCTCCTGTCGGGCCTGAGCTATCAGGCGGGCGGCCTGCCGCTCTGCCTTGCCACGGCCGGGGTCATGGCGCTGGCAAGCTGGCTGGCCGCGCGACGGCTGGCGGCGGTCTGAGGCCACGAAAAAGCCCCGTCACGACCGGCGCGACGGGGTGAGGTAAGGATGTCCGGGAAAGTCAGGCCCCGGACATCGGCGGTGTTTCCGGATCAGTTGGGCCGCTCGCCCATCTCCGAGCGGATCTGCTGGCGCAGCACGTCGATGGGCACGCTCTTGCCGTCGCGGCGAAAACACCAATAGGTCCAGCCGTTGCACGAGGGCGCACCCTCGAGATGCGCGCCGACCTGATGGATCGAGCCGTTGACGCCATCGGCCACGAGCGTGCCATCGGCGCGGACCTTGGCCGCCGCCTTGCCATTGACCGAGGTCAGCACCTCGCCGGGGCGCAGCATCCCGCGCTCGACCAGCGTGCCGAAGGGCACGCGCGGTTCCGACCGCTTCGAGGCGGACACCAAAAGCGCCTCGCGGTCATAGCGGCGCACAGCCGCCAGCCGCTTCTCGGCCACGGCGCGATAGGACGCCTCGCGCTCGATCCCGATATAATCGCGCCCCAGCATCTTGGCGACCGCGCCGGTGGTGCCGGTTCCGAAGAACGGATCGAGCACCACATCGCCCGGATTGGTCGTGCCCACGATCACCCGGTGCAACAGGCTCTCGGGCTTTTGCGTCGGATGCGCCTTGTCGCCCTGCGCGTCCTTCAGCCGTTCGTGCCCGGTGCAAATGGGCAGCACCCAGTCGCTGCGCATCTGCACCCCCTCGTTGAGCGATTTCAGTGCCTCGTAGTTGAAGGTGTATTTCGCCCCCTCCTCGCGGCTGGCCCAGATCAGCGTCTCATGCGCATTGGTCAGCCGCTTGCCGCGAAAGTTCGGCATCGGGTTGGCCTTGCGCCACACGACATCGTTGAGGATCCAGAACCCCGCATCCTGCAATGCGGCCCCCACGCGGTAGATATTGTGATAAGACCCGATCACCCAGAGCGCGCCATTGGGCTTGAGCAGCCGCCGCGCCGCCGCCAGCCAGTCACGCGTGAACCGGTCATAGGTGGCGAAACTGTCGAACCGGTCCCAGGCGTCATCCACCGCGTCCACCGCGCTGTTGTCGGGCCGGTGAAGATCGCCCTTGAGCTGAAGATTATAGGGGGGATCGGCAAAGATCAGGTCGATGCTGGCCTCGGGAAGGCCGTTCATCGCCTCGATGCAATCGCCGGAAAGGATCGTGTTGAGGGGGAGCGCGGGCGCGCCCTTGGGTCTCGTCATGATTGTCATTCTCTGCCTCTGTCCCGGCGCTTTGGCGCTCTGGTCGTTGGGTCAGAGAATGAGTCAAACCTGATTCGCGGTCAATTTCTTTTTTGAATCAGATGGTTAGTTATTTTTCTTGATACAAGATATTGTGGACGGGCCGGAACGAACGCCTATGATGGGGGGTCGCCCCCAAATCTAGGAGGGCCTGCTTATGCGCCTTTGACGGGTAACCGGCGTTCTTCTCCCAGCCATAGCCGGGACACTGTTGCGCCAAATCCCGCATCAGCGCATCGCGCACCTCCTTGGCCACGATCGAGGCCGCCGCGATCGAGAGGCAGAGCGCGTCGCCCTTCACGATTGCCCGCGCCGGAAGCATGAGGCTACGCGGGACAAGATTGCCGTCGATCAGCGCGAAATCCGCCGCCGGATCGAGGCCCGCGATGGCCCGCTCCATCGCCAGATGCGCGGCGCGCAGGATGTTGAGGCGGTCAACCTCCTCGACCGAGGCATGGGCGACCGATACCTCCGCCACGGCGCGGATCCGCGCGGCAAGCACGGCGCGCCGCGCCGCGCTCAACGCCTTGGAATCGTTCAGCCCCTCGGGAATGTTGTCAGGATCGAGGATCACCGCCGCCGCCGTCACCGGCCCCGCCAGCGGCCCGCGCCCGACCTCGTCCACACCGGCGATGCGAAGATGACCAAGCGCGCGCGCGGCCTGCTCGTGGCTGAAATCCGGCCCGCCCGCCACCTCAGGCGACCATTTGTTCGGCCTTGCGCAGATCGACCGAGACAAGCTGGCTCACCCCCTGCTCGGCCATGGTCACACCGAAAAGCCGGTCCATCCGGCTCATCGTCACGGCATGGTGGGTGATGATGAGGAACCGCGTCGCGGTGCGGCGGCACATCTCGTCCAGAAGGTCGCAGAACCGCGTCACGTTGGCATCGTCAAGCGGCGCGTCCACCTCGTCGAGCACGCAGATCGGCGCGGGATTGGCCAGAAACACCGCGAAGATCAGCGCCAGCGCCGTCAGCGTCTGCTCGCCCCCCGACAAGAGGCTCAGCGTCGAGAGCTTCTTGCCCGGCGGCTGGCACAGGATCTCCAGCCCCGCCTCCAATGGATCGTCGCTCTCGACCAGCACCAGATTGGCCTCGCCGCCGCCGAAGAGATGGCGAAACAGCAGCGTGAAATTGGAATTGACCTGCTCGAACGCGGTCAAGAGCCGCTCGCGCCCCTCGCGGTTGAGGCTGGCAATCCCGTTGCGCAGCGTGCGGATCGCCTCTTCCAGATCGGTCTTTTCCTTGACCAGCGCGCTATGCTCGGCCTCGACCTCGCGGGCATCCTCCTCGGCGCGCAGGTTGACCGCGCCAAGCGCCTCGCGTTGCCGCCGGAGCCGCGCCACATCGGCCTCGATCGCCTCCGAGGCGGGCAGGGTGTCGGGATCGGCCCCAAGGCTTTCAAGCAGCGCGTCGGGTGTCATCTCGACCGCTTCGGAGATGCGTTCGGCGGCCAGATCGCGGGTCTCGCGGGCGGCCTCTGCCCGCGCCTCGGCGCGCGCCCGCGCCTCGCGCGCTTCTGATGCCAGCCGCTCGGCCTCGCGTTCGGTTACCGCCGCCTGCCGTGCCACGCCCTCGGCCGTCGAGAGAGCATCGGCGGCCGCCGCGCGCCGTGCTTCGGCGCGGGCGATTTCATCGGACAACTCCGCACGCTTGGCCGCGAGCAGGTCGGGCGCGTCGCGCGCCGCGCTCAACTCCGCTTCCGAGGCCGCCTTGCGTTCGGCCAGTTCCGCGCTGCGCTTTTCCGCCGTCTCCAGCCGGTGCCGCCAGCCGCTGACCTCCTTGGCGATTTCCTGCCGCCGCGCGGTGCGCCGCTCGCCCTCGCGGCGCAATTCCTCCGCCGCCGAGCGCCGCGTCATCATCGTCATGCGCGCGGCCTCGACGGTGATGCGGATATCTTCGAGCTCAGCCCGCGCCGCCGTCAGATCATCCAAACCCGTCAGAACCGCCTCGGACTCCGACAGCGCGGTGCGCGCGGCCATCGCCTCATCCTCGTGGCGGGTGACGGCAAGGCCAGAGGAGTCGAGCCGGGACGCGGCAAGGTTGCGGTCGGCCTCGGCCCGGCTCAGCGCACGGCTCGCGGCATTGACCGCCGCATCGGCCTCGCGGCGCGCGGCGCGGGCGGCGCGGTCGGCCTCGGTGCGGGCGCTCAGATCGGCGCGCAACGCCTCATGCGCGCGCGTCGCCCCGTCCGCCCGTGCGCTCGCGTCTTCAAGCTGCTGCTTGAGCGCCTCCAGCCGGTTGATCTGTTCGAGCCGCAGGGCGGCCGCGCTCGGCGCATCCTCGGCCCAGGCGCGGAACCCGTCCCAGCGCCACAGGTCGCCCGCGCGGCTCACCAGCCGCTGACCGGGTTTCAGGAGCGGTTGCAGCCGCGCGGCATCCTCCGGCTCGACAAGGCCGATCTGCGCCATGCGCCGCGCCAGCACCTCGGGCACCGAGACATGATTGCTCAGCGCCGTAACCCCCTCGGGCAGCGGCTGCGGCACACCATAGCCGGGCAGAAGCGCCCAGCCCGACGGCCCGTCCGCCGCCACCTCGGGCGCGCGCAGATCGTCGGCCAGCGCCGCGCCCAGCGCCTTTTCAAAGCCGTGCTGCACCTGAAGCCGGTCCATGATCTGCCCGCCTTCGGCGGTGTCGCGCTCGACAAGCCGCAACAGCGCGTTCGCCTCGGCGCGCAGCGCGCCCAGTTCGCCGTCGGCCTCGGATCGGGCGGCGCGCGCCTCGGCCTCGCGCGCGGCGGTCAAGCTGCGCGCCTCGTCCGCTGCCGCCAGCGCCGCCTCGGCGGCCTCTGCCGCCTCGTGCGCCTCGGTCTCGGCCCGCAATGCCCCGGCGTGATCCGCCTCGGCGCGCGTCAGCGCCTCCTGCGCCTGCGCGCGCGCGGCGCGGGCGCGTTCGGCCTCGGCCTCGCTGCGCGCCAGCGTCTTGCGGTGATCCTCGATCAGGCGCTGCGCCGATTGGTGCCGCGCCGAGAGCCGCGCCATGTCCTCGGTTACCTGGCCCAGATCGCTCTCGCGCTCTTGCAACACGCGCGCCGCATCGCGCGCCTCGTCCTGCGCCGCCGCCAGCCGCGCCTCGTGCCCTTCGGCCCCCTTGGCAAGCTCGCCCGCCTCCCAGTCAAGCCGCGCGATGGTGTCATGGGCATCGCGGTTGAGGCCCGCCTCGCGCTCCATGTCGCGCTCAAGCTGCGCGATGCGCGCGCTCAGCGTGGCGATGCGCTCGCGCGCGCCCGCCTCCTGCTGGGCCAATGTGTCACGCTGCACCGTCAGCCGTTGCAGGATCGCACCCGCGATGGCCTCTTCTTCGCGCTTGGCGGGCAGGGCATCGTCGGCGGCGACACGGGCGCGCGTGGCCTCTCGCGCAGCACCTTCGGCGCGCGAGGCATCGACCGTGCGGGCACGCAGCGCCTCGGCGGCCTGACTGCGCGCCTCTTCCGCCTCGCGCCAGCGCCGCCAGAGCAAGAGGCCCTCGGCCAGCCGCAATTCCTCGCCGATCTGGCGATAGCGTGCCGCCTGTTTCGCCTGTCGCGCCAGTTGCGCCAGTTGCGCCGCCATCTGCTCGACCACATCATCGACGCGGGTCAGGTTCGTCTCCGCGCCGCGCAGCTTCAGCTCCGCCTCATGCCGTCGCTGGTAGAGGCCGGAAATGCCCGCCGCCTCTTCCAGAATCCGCCGCCGCGCCTTGGGTCGCGCGTTGATCAGTTCCGATATCTGCCCTTGCCGCACCAGCGCGGGCGAATGCGCGCCCGTGGACGCATCGGCGAAAAGCATCTGCACATCGCGCGCGCGCACCTCCTTGCCGTTGACCTTGTAGGCACTGCCGACATCGCGGGTGATCCGGCGGGTGATCTCGAGATGGTCGGCCTCGTTGAACCCGGCCGGAGCCAGACGCTCGGAATTGTCGATGTGCATGACCACTTCGGCGAAATTGCGCGCAGGCCGCGTCGCCGCCCCGGCAAAGATCACGTCCTCCATGCCGTCGCCGCGCATGGCAGAGGCGCGGTTCTCGCCCATGACCCAGCGCAGCGCCTCCAGAAGGTTCGACTTGCCACAGCCATTGGGCCCCACAACCCCCGTCAGCCCGCCCGAGATGACAAGGTCGGTGGGATCGACGAAGCTCTTGAAGCCGGTCAGTCTGAGCTTGGTGAACTGCACGCGCGCGGGTCCGGGTTAGGTGATTCCGTTGACTCGTCAGAGTGCAGGGCGAGGGGCTGGGGTGTCAACACACAACCACAGCATATGGGCGGGATCACGCCCTTATACACAGCATATTGCGGGGTTGTGCAAGCACACGGGTGGCCCTAGCCTGCCGCCACCCCGTCGGAAAGCCGCCATGACCCAGCCCGCCCTGACCGTGTCTCCAGCCGACCCGCACGACGCGGGGGCCACCGCGCTTTTGCACCGGTCCCATGCCCTGATGCGGGCGCTCTTCCCGCCCGAGGACAATTTCTTTCTCGATGTCAACGCGCTCGCCGCCCCCGACATCCGCTTTTTCGTGGCAAGGCGGGGCGCGGAGACGCTCGGCACCGGCGCACTTGCGCTGCGCGAGGGCTATGGCGAGGTGAAATCCATGTTCGTGGCCGAGGAGGCGCGCGGGCAGGGCGTCGCGGGCGCGCTGCTGACCCGGATCGAGGCCGAGGCGCGCGCACACGGCCTGCCCTGCCTGCGGCTCGAGACGGGCAATCTGCTCCTCGACGCGCAGCGGCTCTATGCCCGCCACGGCTTTGCCCTGCGCGGGCCGTTCGGTAATTACCCGGACGCGCCAAGTTCGCTTTTCATGGAAAAGCCGCTCGCCACCGGCTGACAGGCCATTTCGGTCAGCCGCCGCTGCGTGGGCACCGCGCGGCAGACATGGGGCCGCGCGACGCCACGATGGGCGCGCGCCTCTGCCGTGCAGATGAGCACCGCCTCGATCATCGCCTGATCGCCCCAGAGGCGGGGTGCGTCACAGCCGCTCAGCGCCGCGATGGCCGCCGCCGCGCGAGGGGCCACCGAACCCGTGCGCGGTGCCCATTCCCGGTTGATCCGGATCGCCTGCGCGTGCCGTCCCTTGATGCGGATATCGAACACGCTGCCGCCCACGCTCACCCGCTCGGGGGCCAACCCGCGAAAGGCGGGGCTTGGCACGTTGCAGGCAGCCACGAGAAGGAAAACGACAATCCAGCGCATCGCCCGACTGAGGCACAAACCCGGTTAACACCGGCTTAACCGCGTTCAGATTTCCTCGACCATGACCACGCCGGAGAGGCTTCGGATCGCGCCCTTGACCTGCGGGGTGACGGGAAACTCGGTGCCGCTGTCGATCTCCACCTCGCCGGGCAGGCCCGCGCCCAGAAGGCGGAAATGGATCGGGCCGGGGCGCGTGCCGCGCACGGCCCGCACCGCGCCGTTCAGCACCGCCGCGACCGAGGCAATCGCCTCGGCCTGATCGACAAAGATGCGCAGGCCCACGGCGCCCGCATCCTGCACCATCCCGTCCACCGGCATCACCGAGCGACAGAGCAGTTTGAGCTGTTCCGCCTCCATCGTCGCCTCGGCCTGAATCACCACCTGCGCGCCGGCTTCCAGATAGTCGCGCGACTTCTCCAGCACTTCGGAGAAGAGCGTGATCTCGTAGCCGCCGGTCGGGTCGCTCAGTTGCGCAAAGGCAAAGCGGTTGCCGCGCGCCGATTTGCGCTCCTGCCGACCGGCCACGACACCGGCCATCTTGACGATGCACGGCCCCTGCGCCGCCCGCGCCAGAACCTCGTCGAGCGCGCGCACGTCCTGCCGCCTGAGCACGGTCATGTAATCGTCGAGCGGATGACCCGAGAGGTAAAAGCCCACCGCCTTGAACTCCTCGGTCAGACGCTCGGCGGGCAGCCAGTCCTCGACGGGGGCCAGACGCGGCTCGGGCAGATCGTCCCCCGCCTCGCCGAAGAGCGAGACCTGATCGGATGCCTTCTGCTCATGGATCGCCGCCGAATAGCTCATCAGCGCCTCGATGCTCTCGAACACGCGGCGGCGATTGCGGTCGAGCACATCGAACGCCCCTGCCCGCGCCAGCATTTCCAGCGGGCGCTTGCCCACCCGCTTGAGATCGACGCGCCGCGCGACATCGTACAGCGTGGCAAAGGCGCTCTCGCCCCGCCCCTCGACAATGAGGCGCATCGTCTCGACACCGACATTCTTGAGCGCGCCGAGCGCATAGTGCAGCACACCCGCGCGCACCACGAAAACGGCCTCGGAGCGGTTCACGCAAGGCGGCGCCCAGGGCAGGCCCAGCCCCTTCTTCACCTCCTCGAAATAGACCGCCAGCTTGTCGGTGAGGTGAATGTCGCAATTCATCACGCCGGCCATGAACTCGACCGGGTGATTGGCCTTGAGCCACGCGGTCTGATAGCTCACCACCGCATAGGCCGCGGCGTGCGACTTGTTGAAGCCGTAATTGGCGAATTTCTCCAGCAGGTCAAAGACCTCGCGCGCCTTGCGCTTGTCCACGCCATTGGCCATGGCACCGGCCTCGAACTTGGGCCGCTCGGCGTCCATCGCCTCCTTGATCTTCTTGCCCATGGCGCGGCGCAACAGGTCCGCGCCGCCAAGGCTGTAGCCCGCCATGACCTGCGCGATCTGCATCACCTGTTCCTGATAGACGATGATGCCCTGGGTCTCTTCGAGGATATCGTCGATCAGCGGATGGATGCTTTCGATCTCGCGCAGCCCGTTCTTGACCTCGCAATAGGTCGGGATGTTCTCCATCGGTCCGGGCCGGTAGAGCGCGACAAGCGCCACGATATCCTCGATGCAGGTCGGGCGCATCCGCTTGAGCGCGTCCATCATGCCCGAGCTTTCCACCTGGAACACCGCCACGGTGCGCGCGCGGGCATACATCTCGTAGGTCTTTGCATCATCGAGCGGGATCTGCCCGATATCGTTCTCGGCCCCCGGCGCGGGCTGATAGATCGTGCTGCCATCGGCGGCCATATGCAGATCGCGCCCCCCGGCGCGGATCTGCGCAATGGCGTTCTGAATGACGGTCAGCGTCTTGAGGCCGAGAAAGTCGAACTTCACCAGCCCCGCCTGCTCCACCCATTTCATGTTGAATTGCGTCGCGGGCATGTCCGAGCGCGGATCGCGGTAGAGCGGCACCAGATCATCGAGCGGGCGATCCCCGATCACCACGCCCGCGGCATGGGTCGAGGCGTTCCTGAGCAGCCCCTCGACCTGCTGGCCATAGTCCAGAAGCCGCTTGACCACCTCCTCGGCCTGCGCCGCGTCGCGCAGGCGCGGCTCGTCGGCCAAGGCCTTCTCGATGGAAACGGGCTTGACCCCTTCGACGGGGATCATCTTCGAGAGCCGGTCCACCTGGCCGTAAGGCATCTGCAAGACCCGCCCCAGATCGCGCACCGCCGCCTTGGACAAAAGCGCGCCGAAGGTGATGATCTGCCCCACCCGGTCCTGGCCGTATTTCTCCTGCACATAGCGGATCACTTCCTCGCGGCGGTCCATGCAGAAATCGATGTCGAAATCGGGCATCGACACGCGCTCGGGGTTCAGGAACCGCTCGAAGAGCAGGCTGTAGCGCAGCGGGTCAAGGTCCGTGATGGTCAGCGCATAGGCCACGAGGCTGCCCGCGCCCGAGCCGCGCCCGGGACCCACGGGAATATCCTGCTCCTTGGCCCATTTGATGAAATCGGCGACGATCAGGAAATAGCCCGGAAAGCCCATCCCCTCGATGACCCCCAGCTCGAATTCGAGCCGTTTTTCATAGTCTTCCACCGGCGCGGCATGGGGGATGACAGAGAGCCGCGCCGCCAGCCCCTCGCGCGCCTGACGGCGCAATTCGTCAACCTCGTCATCGGCGAAGCGCGGCAGGATCGGATCGCGCTTATACGCACCGAAGGCACAGCGCCGCGCTATCTCGACCGTGTTTTCCAGCGCCTCGGGCAGGTCGGCGAAAAGCGCGGCCATCTCCTCCTGGCTTTTGAAATAATGCTGCGGCGTGAGGCGGCGGCGCGGCGCGCTCTGGTCGACATAGGCCCCCTCGGCCACGCACAAGAGCGCATCATGCGCCTCATACATGCGCGCCTCGGGGAAATGGACATCGTTGGTGGCGACAAGCGGCAGGTCCATGGCATAGGCCATCTCGATCAGGCCCCGCTCGCTCAGCCGCTCCGCCTCCGGCGCGCCGCCCTCGCCGGGATGGCGCTGCACCTCCACGTAAAGACGGTCGCCGAACGCCGCCTTGAGCCGCGCCATGAGCGCTTCCGCCGCCGGACGCTGCCCGCCCTGCAAGAGCCGCCCCACCGGGCCATCGGGGCCGCCCGTCAGGCAGATCACCCCCTCGGCATGGGTGGCAAGCTCTTCCGCCGTCACATGCGGCAGGCTGCCATCGCCGCGCAGGTAGAGGCGGGAATTGAGCTTCATCAGGTTGCCGTAACCCGCCTCGTTCTGCGCCAGCAGGACCACCGGCGCAGGCGGCTTGGCGCGCTCGCCCGGTGCCGCCTCCTGATAGGCCAGATCGACCTGACAGCCCATGATCGGCTGCACGCCCGCACCCTGCGCCGCGACGGAAAATTCCAATGCGGCGAACATGTTGTTGGTGTCGGTGACGGCGACGGCGGGCATCCCCGCCTTTTCGCAAAGACCCGGCAGTTTCTTGAGCCGCACCGCCCCTTCGAGGAGCGAATATTCGGTATGCACCCGGAGGTGAATGAATCGGGGGTTGCCGGACATATGGGCAGACTAGCCGCAGCCTTGCGGGAACGAAAGCCTGCCTGCACCACAATCCATTGCCGAACCCCCAAAGGCTGGTCTAGGGTCTGCCAAACACAGGGAGCGGCCCCGCCAAGGGGCGGGGACAGACGCGCGTGACCACGCCTTTGCTCAGCATCAATGGCCTCACCAAGGCCTATCCGGGTGTCATCGCCAATGACGCGGTGTCCTTCGATATCCGCGCAGGCGAGGTGCACGCGCTTCTGGGCGAGAATGGCGCAGGCAAATCCACGCTGGTCAAGATGATCTACGGCCTCGTCAAACCCGACAGCGGCACGATGACCCTGCGCGGCGCGCCCTATGCGCCCGCCAATCCTTCGGCGGCGCGGGCGGCGGGGGTCGCGATGGTGTTTCAGCATTTCTCGCTCTTCGACGCGCTCAGCGTGGCCGAGAACGTGGCGCTGGGGATGGAGCGCCCGCCGCCCATGCGCACCCTCGCCGCGCGAATCCGCGAGGTATCGCAGACCTACGGCTTGCCGCTCGATCCCGCGCGCCTCACGGGCGATCTGTCGGCGGGCGAACGGCAGCGGGTCGAAATCATCCGCTGCCTGCTGCAAGACCCGCGTCTTCTGATCATGGACGAGCCCACCTCGGTCCTGACCCCACAGGAGGTGGAGATCCTCTTTGCCACCCTGCGCAAACTGACAGCCGAGGGGGTCGCGATCCTCTACATCTCGCACAAGCTCGAGGAAATCCGCACGCTCTGCGACGCCGCCACCATCCTGCGCCATGGTCGCAATGTCGGCACCTGCGTGCCGCAGGAGACCTCGGCGCGCGACATGGCCGAGGCGATGGTGGGCGCAAGTTTCGCCGCGCCGCGCCGCGCGGGGCAGAGCACGGGCGAGATCGCGCTGGAGGTCAGCGCGCTCTCGCTGCCCGCCCCTTCGGCCTTCGGCACCGCGCTGCGCGATGTGTCCTTCACCCTGCGGCAGGGCGAGATCCTCGGCATCGGCGGGGTGGCGGGCAACGGCCAGGACGAGGTTCTGGCCGCGCTCTCGGGCGAACGGCTGACCGAAGCGGACACGATCCGGCTTGACGGCGCGCCCATCGGTCGGCTTGGTCCCAACGCGCGCCGGGCACGGGGCCTTCTTGCGGCACCCGAGGAACGCCTCGGCCACGCCGCCGCCCCGGACATGAGCCTGACGGAAAACGCCTTGCTCAGCGCCGCCACGCGCGAGGAGCTCACGCGCCACGGCTTTATCCGCTGGGGGGCGGCGCGCGTCTTTGCCGCCCGCGTGATCGCGGAATTCGACGTGCGCACGCCGGGGCCGGAGACGGCGGCGCGGGCGCTGTCGGGGGGCAACCTCCAGAAATTCGTGATCGGACGCGAGGTGTTGCAACGCCCTCGCGTGCTGGTGGTCAATCAGCCCACCTGGGGCGTCGATGCCGCCGCCGCCGCCGCCATCCGTCAGGCATTGATCGACCTCGCGGCGCAAGGGGCTGCGATCCTGTGCATCAGCCAGGATCTCGACGAACTTCTGGAAATCACCGACCGCTTTGCCGCGCTCAACGAGGGGCGCCTGTCGGAGGCGCGGCCCACCGCCAGCCTGAGCCTCGACGAGATCGGCCTGATGATGGGCGGCGCGCATGGCATGGAGGTGGCGCGTGTCTGAGCTCTTGCACAAAGAGACCGGGGCCTCCGGCGGGGATATTTGCCGCCAGAAGAAACGCCATGCCCGCGCCCGGATTCTTCTGGCCCGAAATATCCCGGGGGAGGCGCCCGCAGGGCGACGGGGGCAGCGCCCCCCTGCGACGACGAGGCCCGCGCCATGCTGAGGCTGGAGAAACGCCCGCAGCCCTCGCGGCTCTGGACCTTCGCCACCCCGCCGCTGGCGGTGCTGATCACCATGATCGCGGGCGGCGCACTTTTTGCCGCGCTGGGCAAGGACCCGGTCGAGGCCATCGCCACGATCTTCTGGCAGCCGCTCTTCGGCGAGTTCTCGTTCTATTACCGCCCGCAACTCCTGATCAAGGCCGCCCCCCTCATCCTCATCGCCATCGGTCTCAGCCTCGGGTTTCGGGCGGGCATCTGGAATATCGGCGCTGAAGGGCAATACATCGTCGGCGCGCTGGCGGGCGCGGGCGTGGCGCTGGCTTTTTATCCGTATGAAAGCGCGCTGATTTTTCCCCTGATGGTGCTGGCGGGCGCGCTCGGCGGCTGGGCCTGGGCGATGATCCCGGCCCTGCTCAAGCTGCGCTTTGGCACCAACGAAATCCTCGTGTCGTTGATGCTCGTCTACGTGGCCGAACAATTGCTGGCCGCCATGGCGCTCGGGCTGATGAAAAACCCCGAGGGGCGCGGCTTTCCCGGTTCGCGCAACCTGCGCCAATACGATAGCGCCCATAATGCCGAGTTGATCGCCGGAACGGGGATGCATTGGGGGGTGGCCGCGGCGCTTATCGCGGTGATCGCGGCCTATATCCTGCTCTCGCGTCACAGCCTTGGCTTTCACATCCGCCTGGCCGGGCAGGCCCCGCGCGCGGCGCGCTTTGCAGGTGTGCGCCCCGGTCGGCTGGTGGTGTTCTGCCTTGGCACGGCGGGGGCGCTCGCGGGGCTGGCGGGCATGTTCGAAGTGGCAGGCCCCGCAGGCCAGATCAGCATTGATTTCAACGTGGGCTATGGCTTTACCGCGATCATCGTGGCCTTTCTGGGCCGCTTGCACCCGGTGGGGATCGCGCTGGCGGGGCTGTTGATGGCGCTCACCTATATCGGCGGCGAGATGGCGCAATCGACGCTGGGCCTGCCCGCCGCCGCGATCCAGCTTTTCCAGGGGATGCTCTTGTTTTTCCTGCTGGCGGTGGACCTGCTGACGAATTACCGCATCCGTATGCACAAGAGGGAGGCGGCGTGATGGGCGCGATCGACCCGGCCCTTTTGCTTGCAGCGATCATCGTCGCGGCGACGCCCATTCTGCTCGCCGCGCTTGGCGAGTTGGTGGTGGAGCGCGCGGGCGTGCTCAATCTCGGCGTCGAGGGGATGATGATCACCGGCGCGATCTGCGGCTTTGCCGTGGCGGTCAATTCCGGCTCGCCGCTGATGGGCTTCGTGGCGGCGGCGGCGGGCGGCGCGGTGTTGGCGCTGCTGTTCACGGCGCTCACGCAACTGGCGCTGGCCAACCAGGTGGCGAGCGGTCTGGCGCTGACGCTCTTCGGGTTGGGGCTGTCGTCGCTTCTGGGGCAGGGCTATCAGGGCATCAAGCCGCCGCCAGTGCCCCGGCTCGATTTCGGGCCGCTCAGCGACCTGCCCTTTCTGGGGCGGGTGCTCTTTTCCCACGATCTGATGGTCTATCTGGCGCTGGCGCTGGTCGCGGTGGTCTGGGCGGTGCTGAAATATACCCGCGCCGGGCTGATCCTGCGCGCGGTGGGCGAGAACCACGACGCCGCCCATGCGCTCGGCTACAAGGTGGTGCGGGTGCGGGTGCTGGCGATCCTCTTCGGCGGGGCCTGCGCGGGGCTGGGCGGGGCCTATATCAGCCTCATCCGCGTGCCCCAATGGACGGAGGGCATGACCTCGGGCGCGGGCTGGATCGCGCTGGCGCTGGTGGTGTTCGCGTCGTGGAAGGCGGGCCGCGTGCTGCTCGGGGCGTGGCTCTTCGGCGGGGTCACGGTGTTGCAGCTCAACCTTCAGGCGGCGGGGCTTGCCATCCCGGTCGAATATCTTTCGATGTCGCCCTACTTGATCACCATCCTCGTGCTGGTCATCATGGCCCGCGACAAATCCCGCGCGCCCGCATCCTTGGGCCGCAGCTTTCACGCCTCGCAATGACCACAACAAGGAGACCCCACATGACCATCACCCGCCTGTTCACCACCGCCGCGCTTGCGCTTGGCCTAGCGACCGGGGCGGTCGCGCAAGACAAGACCCGCGTCGGCTTTATCTATGTCGGCCCCATCGGCGATGGCGGCTGGACCTATGAGCATGACAAGGGCCGCCTCGCCGTCGAGGCGCATTTCGGCGATGCCGTCGAGACCGTCTATCAGGAAAGCGTGCCCGAGGGTGCCGATGCCGAGCGCGCGATCACGCAGATGGCGCTTCAGGGCGCGGACCTGATTTTCACCACCTCGTTCGGTTTCATGGAGCCGACGCTGGCCACCGCCGCGAAATTCCCCAATGTGAAATTCGAGCACGCCACCGGCTACAAGACCGCGCCCAATGTCAGCACCTATTCGGCGCGGTTCTACGAGGGGCGCGCGGTGCAGGGCCATATCGCGGGCAAGATGACCAAATCCAACATCATCGGCTATATCGCCTCCTATCCCATCCCGGAGGTGATCCGCGGCATCAACGCGGCCTATATCCACGCGAAGAAGGTCAACCCCGATGTCGAGTTCAAGATCATCTGGGCCTATACGTGGTTTGATCCGGCAAAAGAGGCCGACGCCGCGCAGGCACTCATCGAGCAGGGTGCAGACGTGATCCTGCAACATACCGATTCGACCGCCCCGCAGGCCGCCGCCGAGAAGGCCGGCAATGTCGTGACCTTCGGGCAGGCCTCGGACATGGCCGAATACGCGCCCTTCCCGCGCGTCTCCTCGATCATCGACAACTGGGCCCCCTACTATATCGCCCGCACCCAGGCGGTGATCGACGGGACGTGGGAGACGACCGAGACCTGGGACGGCATCGGCCCCGGCATGGTCGGCATCGGCGAGATCACCGACGCCGTGCCCGCGGATGTGAAGGCCGAGGCGCTGGCGCTGAAAGACGCCATGGCAAGCGGCGCGTATCACCCCTTCACCGGCCCGCTCAACAAACAGGACGGCAGCGTGTGGCTCGCCGAGGGCGAAGTGGCCGATGACGGCACGCTCCTGGGCATGGATTTCTATGTCGAGGGGATCACCGGGCAGATCCCGAATTGAGGCAGCGGCCCCGCCGTGCCATGCGCGGCGGGGGCTACCCGATCAATTCGAACCGCACCACATCAACCAGCCCCCGGTCGGTGATCTTGAGCGCGGGGATGACCGGCAGCGCGAGAAAGGCCAGTTGCAGGAACGGCTCGCGCAAGGTGACGCCCAGCGACACCGCCGCCGCGCGCAGGTCCACCAGCCGGTCGCGCACCTCCTCGAAGGGCGCGAGGCTCATCAGCCCCGCCACCGGCAACGGCAATTCCGCCAGCACCGCGCCGTCCCGCACCACCACGAAACCGCCCTCGATCTCTGACAGGCGATTGGCCGCCAGCGCCATGTCGGCGTAATCCACCCCCACGCAGGCGATGTTGTGGTGATCGTGACAGACGGTCGAGGCTATCGCCCCCGCCTGCAACCCGAAGCCACGCACAAAGCCGTTGGCGATGTTGCCGTTCTTGCCATGCCGCTCGATCACGGTGATGCGCGCCAGATCGCGGGCCGGGTCCGGCCACTTGTCGCCATCCCTGATCGGCACATCCTCGTGCAGATGCGCGGTGAGGATCTTGCCCTCGAGAATGCCGATCACATCCGTCGCCTCGCGGTTGCCCGCCGCCCGGAACGCCTCTGCGGTCACGCGCGGCGCGCGCACCGAGTGCCGCCCCACCGGGGTCACGTCCCCGCGCGCGGCAAAAGCCGCCGCATCCGCTACCACGCCGCCGCAGATCACCCGCCGCACGTCGCAGGCCGCAAGCGACCCCACGGCCACGATATCCGCCCGCCGCCCCGGCGCAATGAGCCCCCGGTCGCGCAGCCCGAACGCCTCCGCGCCCGACAAGGACGCCGCGCGATAGGCGGCCAGCGGGCTTGCACCACGCGCGATGAGCGCCCGGATCATGTGGTCGAGATGCCCCTCCTCGGCGATGTCGAGCGGATTGCGGTCATCGGTGCACAGGCACATGTAGGGTGCCGTCACCTCCGTGAGCAGACCGCTCAGCGCCTCCAGATCCTTGCTGACCGAGCCCTCCCGGATCAGCACGCGCATCCCCTTTTGCAGCTTCTCGCGCGCCTCGGGCTCTGTCGTCGCCTCATGCTCCGTCCGGATGCCCGCCGCGCAATAGGCGTTGAGATCGCGCCCCGAAAGCTGCGGACAATGGCCGTCCACATGCCCCCCCTCGAAGAGCCGCAGCTTGGCCATCATGCCGGGATCGCGGTGGATCACACCGGGATAGTTCATCACCTCCGCCAGCCCGATACCCGACGGATGCCCCATCAGGGCGCGCAGATCCTCGGCCCCGATCGCCGCGCCGGAGGTTTCCATATCCGTCGAGGGCACGCAGGACGATAGCTGCACCCGCAGATCCATCACCGTCCGCGTGCTTGCCTCCTGAAAATAGCGGATGCCGTCCACGCCCAGCACATTGGCAATCTCGTGCGGGTCACAGATCACCGTGGTCACGCCATGGGGCGTCACGCAGCGGTCAAACTCCAGCGGCGTGACCAATGAGCTTTCCACATGCAGATGCGTGTCGATGAAACCCGGCACAAGGATGAGGCCCGCCACGTCGATCACGCGCAGACCGTCATAGTCCGCGCCGATGCCCACGATCGTGTCGTCGCAAATCGCCACATCCCCCGCGATCATCGCCCCGGTGACAAGGTCAAAGACCGTGCCGCCGCGCAAGACCAGATCGGCGGGCACGTCGCCCCGCGCTTGCGCGATCCGTTCTTCCAGCCCGGCCATGTGTCACCTCTTGCCTCTTCGGCGATAGTGTCGCGTGTGCAGGGCAGAAGGGCAAGCCTTGCGCGTCCCCGTCTCGGCAAACCGAAACAGGCGCGATCCGCGCGCGGTCAGAGTGGCCGCCGCCTTGAAACGATATCGCGTCCCGGTGCCGGACGGGCGCGTCTTCAGGCGGCGCGGATGATGGCAAGGACCGGTGACGCAACGGATCAGCCCGCCGTCAGGATGCCCGATACCTTGAGCGCGCGCTGCACGTTGCCCTCGACCTTGAGCTTGCCGGACATGTAGGCCATCACCGGGTTCTGTTCGCCCGCAAGGATCGCGCGGAACACCTCGTCGCGCGCGCTCAGCACCACATCGGCGGGGCCGTCCCCGGCCTCTGCGCCTGCCTCGGTCAGAAGAACGCTGCCGTGACCCGCGATGTCGAGCCGCGCCACCCCCTTGATGCGCCCGCGCGCGAGCGGGGTGAGGCGCGTCACATAGTCCTCGATTATGGTGGTCATGGTCCTCTCCCTTCGGGTCTCGGCCGCGATCATCTCCGCCCCGCGCCGCGGCACAAGCGCGACCCTGCGTCACCTGCGCCGAAAACGACCCCTCGCCATGTCGCAACCGGGGATGCGGGCCGCGCGCGACCGTCCGACCATGGCCGGGGGAGGCCCTGTCATGAACACCCCTTACCGCGATACGCGCAAGATCGACCCGACATGTGGCCCGCGCCGGGGCGACAACACGCCTGACGATCCCGACCGGGTCGAGATCGGGCCGACGCGGTTGGCCTATGACGAATGGGCGGTGGCAGGACTGGAGCTGCCCGATTTGCAGGCGATGCGCCGGCACCGCTGGGCGCGGCTGACGGCGGCGGTTGTGGCGCGCGACTACGCCGGTCTCCTGCTCTTTGATCCGCTCAACATCCGCTATGCCACCGATTCGACCAACATGCAGCTTTGGAACACGCACAACCCGTTTCGCGCGCTGCTCCTGTGCGCCGACGGGCATATGGTGCTCTGGGATTACAAGAACGCGCCGTTTCTTTCGTCCTTCAACCCGCTCGTGGCCGAGGTGCGCTCGGGCGCGGATCTTTTCTATTTCGACCGGGGCGACAAGGTGGATGTGGCCGCCGACATCTTTGCCCGCGAGGTTGCCGCGCTCTTGGCCGAGCATAGCCCCGGCAACCGGCGGCTGGCGGTGGACAAGGTGATGCTGCACGGGCTGCGCGCGCTCGAGGCGCAGGGGCTCATGATCATGGAGGGCGAGGAGGTCACCGAAAAGACCCGCGCCGTCAAGAATCCCGACGAGATCCGGGCGATGCGCTGCGCGGTCCATGCCTGCGAGGCCGCCGTGCGCGCGATGGAGGATTTCGCCCGCGCGACTGTCGGCGACGGCAGGACCTGCGAAGACGATATCTGGGCCGTGCTCCATGCCGAGAACATCCGGCGCGGCGGCGAATGGATCGAGACGCGGCTTCTGGCCTCGGGGCCGCGCACCAATCCGTGGTTTCAGGAATGCGGGCCGCGTGTCGTGAAGATGAACGAGATCGTGGCCTTCGATACCGACCTGATCGGCAGCTACGGGATCTGCGTCGATATCAGCCGGACATGGTGGATCGGCGATGCCGCGCCCCGGCCCGACATGGTCGCGGCGATGCAGCACGCACATGAGCATATCATGGCGAATATGGACCTGCTCCGCCCCGGCATCGGCATCCCGGAGCTGAGCGCCAACTGTCACCGACTGGCCGAAAAATACCAGGCGCAGAAATATGGCTGCATGATGCATGGTGTGGGTCTGTGCGACGAGTGGCCACTGGTCGCCTATCCCGACATGGCCGTGCCGGGGGCGTTCGATTACGTGCTCGAGCCGGGCATGGTGCTCTGTGTCGAGGCGCTGGTGGGCGAGGTCGGTGGCGATTTCTCGATCAAGCTGGAGGATCAGGTCCTCATCACCGAAACAGGATACGAGAACCTGACGCGCTACCCGTTCGATCAGGCGTTGCTGGGCCGGGGCTGATGGAGGCTGATCCTCTTATTCCGCCGCCGTGCCCATCGGGATCGCCGCGCCGTCCTGCGCGGGATCGAACATGAAGGCCCGGTCGCGCCCCGCATGCTTGGCGCGGTAAAGGGCGCGGTCGGCCTGCTGGATGGCACTGTCCATGTCGCCGCCGGGCGGCAGGGTGGCAACCCCGAAACTCGCCGTCAGGCGCAGCGTATGCTCGCCAAAGAAGATCGGGCTCGCGCGCACACGCGCGGCCAGACGTTCGGCCACGGCAAGCCCCTCATCGGCCCCGGCCCCCATGATGACGATGACGAATTCCTCACCGCCGAAGCGCGCGACAAGATCGGCGGCACGGCAATTGGCGGTCAGCATGGCCGCGAACTGTCGCAGCGCCTGATCGCCCGCGAAATGGCCGTAACGGTCGTTGAACCCCTTGAAATTGTCGATATCGGTGACGATCACGGCGCAGGTGCCGCCGTTCATTGCCCCGGCCCGCTGATAAAAGCTGAGCCGTGTATGAACCCCGGTCAGCATGTCGTGATGCAGCGCATGTTCGAGCCGGTCACCCAGGCGGGCCACCTCGCGCATCCGCTGGCCCACGAACCACGCGATCGGGGCCGCGAGCACAAGCGCCATGGCCGATCCGGGCAAAAGCGTGCGCGTCGCCAGATCCATCGGCAACACGGTAAAGCGCAACCCGATGCTGCCCAGAAGAACGACCCCCGAGATCACCGCCGTAAAGCGCCAGACATCGGCACCCGTGCGCACCTGCCAGGACATGACCCGCCCTCTCCTTTGACCCGCGCTCAGGATGGCCGAAGCAGGTTAACAGCGGGTGGCGCGCCGCCCGCGAAATGCCAAGGATTTGAAGCGAATCCCCGGCATCCCTCACCATCGCGTGACCTGCGGGGGCCAAGGGTGGCGGGCGCGGGGCGGGCTGCTTACTCTCCCGGACGACAAGCGACAAAGGATGCGCAATGCCCACCGAACGCCTGACCTTCACCGGCCATGACGGCCACGAACTTGCCGCCCGTCTCGACCTGCCCGAGGGGCCGCATCTGGCAACGGCGCTTTTCGCGCATTGCTTTACCTGCTCCAAGGACATCCCCGCCGCGCGGCGCATCGCGGCGCGGCTCGCGGGGGCGGGCATTGCCGTGCTGCGCTTTGACTTCACCGGGCTGGGCCATTCGGGGGGCGAGTTCGAGAACACGTCCTTTACCTCGAACGTGCAGGATCTGGAGCGCGCCGCCGAGGCACTTTCGGCGCGCGGCATGGCCCCCGGCTTGCTTGTCGGACACAGCCTTGGCGGCGCGGCGGTGCTGGCGGCGGCGGGACGAATCAAGAGCGTGCGCGCGGTCGTCACCATCGGCGCGCCCTTCGATCCCGGCCATGTCACCCATAATTTCGCAGGCGCGCTTGAGCGGATCGAAGAGGATGGCGTGGCCGAGGTGACGCTTGGCGGGCGGCCCATCCGCATTGGCCGGGATTTCGTCCGCGATGTGCAGGCCGAGACCCTGCGCGACAAGATCGCGGGGCTGGGCCGCGCCCTTCTGGTGATGCACGCGCCGCGCGACGCCACCGTCGGCGTCGAGAACGCCGCCGAGATCTTCAAGGCCGCGAAACACCCCAAGAGCTTTGTCACCCTCGACGATGCCGACCACCTCATCACCGATGCCGGTGACGCCGAATACGCAGCAAAGGTGATCGCAGCCTGGGCCACGCGGTATCTCGACCTTGCGCCGCCCGCCCCTCCGCCCGGCGCACCCGAAGGGATCGTTCGGGTGAGCGAGGCCGACGCGCAGGGTTTCTTGCAGGACGTGAACGCGGGCCCCTCGCATCACATGCTGGCCGATGAACCTGCGGCCTATGGCGGCACCGATCGCGGCATGTCGCCCTACGGGTTTCTCGCCGCGGGGCTGGGGGCCTGCACCTCGATGACCATCCGCATGTATGCGCGGCGCAAGGACTGGCCGCTTGCCCATGTCAGCGTCGATATCTGCCACCACAAGGTTCATGCGCAGGACGCCGACAGCCGCGCCGAGGCCAAGGTGGACCGTTTCGTGCGCACCATCCGGCTTGAGGGCGACCTGAGCGAGGAACAGCGCGCGCGCCTGATGGAGATCGCCGACCGCTGCCCGGTCCACCGCACGCTGGAGCAAAGCGCGGTGATCGAGACGCGGGCGGCCTGAGACAAGGCGTTTTGCGCGCGTGCTGACGGGGTGAATAGCCTGTTTCTGTCGTTGACGTCTTGCCTTCGCGCGGAACAAAGGCGCGGAACGCGCCGCCGCGCATCGTTCCCCTTCAGCCCAAGAGCGGCCCAGTGCACAGCACAGGGCAGCTTGTGTCACGCGACGATCAGGACCGCCCGAGCGCGCGCAGGCGTGGCCAGTAAAGCTCGACCACCACGCAGGCGGTGACGAGCACGATGGCCAGCACCTGCAACAGCGTCGGGTAGGAGCCGAGGATCAGCACCGCCAGCGCCGCCGCGATGATCGGCTTGAGAAAGAAGAGATAGGAGGCGCGGGTGATGTCGGGTGCCGCCGACAGCCCGCCGAACCACATGAGTTGCGTGATCGTGGTGTTCCAGAGCGCGAGCACCACCAGCGACCAGGCCGCAAGTGCCGGTTTCTCAACGATGCTGAGGGGGTTGACCCATGTCCCCCAGGCCGCGCCCACCAGAAACCACAGGCCGATGCCGCCGATCATCATCGTGAGCGCGATGATCTTGAGCCCGCCGTGGCGCCCCATCACCGGCTTGATCAGCACCGCGTAAAACGAGCCGAGCGCGGCGCAGCCCATGGCCAGAAGCACGCCCGGCAGCGTGCCCGCCTCGCCCGCCAGCGCGGCCAGCGCGCCATCGGTCAGCAATACCGCAATGCCCAGCACCGCAAGCAGGCCGGTGATCATCTTGACCGTGCCGGGATGCACGCCGTTCACCACCCAGTTGGCGATGCCGACAAAGATCGGGATCGTGGTGGTGACCGTGGCCACCTGAATGACGGTCGCGTAATCGAGCGCCCAGTGAAAGAAGAGATAGGTGACGGTGACGCCCATCAGCGACAGCCAGACGATATTGAGCCCCTCCTTGCGCAGCGGCGTGATCAGGTCGCGGCTGTCCCGGTCCCAGAGCGCCCAGAGGATGAGGCCGAAGCCGCCCAGCAGGTAACGCCAGACGCTTGTTTCCGGCCCTGCCACGCCCGAAAGCTTGGCGAAAAACTCGCTGCTGGCATGCCCCGCGACGCCGATCATCACCGCCGGATAGGCCCATTTCTCGGGGATGTTCATTGGCAGGTCTCCGCGCCGAAGCGCGCAAGGCTTGCGGCCAGCCGGTCGGGCGCTTCCTGTGGTAGCAGGTGGCCCGCCTCGGCCCAGTCCTCGCGCCGTGCATCGGGCAGGGTGGCATAGAGCCTGTCCACCACCTCGCGGTCCAGAAAGACGCGGTCCTGAAGCCCGGTGATGACCAGAACCGGCAGGGTGAGGGTGCTGTAATCGAGCGCCCAGTCGGCATGGGCGGCGTTGCGCATCAGGTTCATGTGGCCATGCTCGGGTGGCAGCGGCGCATAGCCGCCCTTGAGAAAATTGCCCCGCGCCTTCGCGGCGAAATCGCCGTTGACCAGCAGCGGAAAGAGCGCGTCAAGAAAGAGCGACACGCCACCATGTTCGACGATTTGCGCCATGGCGGTATTGACCCAGTCGATGCGCGGCCCGATCTCGCGCAACGTGTTGAGCAGCACGAGACCCTGCACCTGCGCACCGTTCAGCACCGCGCGCGCGGCGTAAAGCCCGCCGATGGAGAGGCCCACAAGGATGGGCCGCGCGGGGGAAACCTCGGCCAGCAACCGCTCCAGATCCGCGACGATCACCCTTTCGGTCAGCGCCAGCGCCGGATCGAAGGGCGAGTCCGCCTGCCCGCGAAAATTGTAGCTCAGCGTGCCGAAGCCCTGCGCGCGCAGCGCGGGCGCTACCGCCGCTTCCCAGGCATCGGTGGACCCCGTCAGCGCGTTGACGAAAACGAAGGTGGCGGCCCCATCCCGCGACGGCCCATGGTGAAGGTAGAAAAGCGCGTCGGTCTCGGTCAGGGGAAGGTGCATGGCGATCTCCGTCAGGGCGTCCGTGCGCACGCTAGGCGAGGGTCGGGGCGCGTGCAAGAGGGTGAGCGCGGCGCGATCTTTCCCCTGCCCGCGCGGCAAGATTTTTCGCTGGCCCTTGTGTGACATATGCTAAACACGCGCCGTGGGTGGACGAAGTCACCCGGTATCAGTGTCACAAGAGGGACGGACATGATTCAGGAATTCAAGGCATTCATCGCCAAGGGCAATGTCATGGACATGGCCGTGGGCATCATCATCGGCGCGGCGTTCACCGCGATTGTCGGCTCGATGGTGTCCGATCTCATCAACCCGATCATCAGCCTGTTTCTTGGCGGCATTGATTTCTCGGGCCTTTATATCGTTCTCGGCTCGGGCGATTATGCCTCCATCACCGCCGCCGAAGAGGCGGGTGCCGCCGTCTTTGCCTATGGCCGCTTCATCATGGCGGTGATCAATTTCCTCATCATCGCCTGGGTGGTGTTCATCCTGGTCAAGCTGGTCAACCGTGCCAAGGATGTGGCGTCCAAGCCCAAGGAAGCGGCCCCGGCAGAAGACCCCGGCCCGAGCGAGCTTGATATCCTCATGGAAATTCGCGACGCGCTCAAGAAGTAGGGCGCACCCCTGACGGGCGGCTCAGGCCGCCCGCAGGCTGGCGGTGACGTAATTCACGCTCAGGTCGCGCGCGGACAGGCGCCATTGCCAGGTGATCGGGTTGAAGACGAACCCCTTGCGGTCCACCGGATCGAGACCCGCTTTGCGCAAGAGATCGTAAAGCTCATCGGGCGTGATGAATTTCGACCAGTCATGCGTCCCCTTGGGCAGCCAGCGCATGACATATTCCGCGCCGACAATGGCCATGGCAAAGCTTTTCGGATTGCGGTTGATCGTCGAGCAGATATGCAGCCCGCCGGGCTTCAACAGATCGTGGCAGGCGCGCAGATAGGTCAGCGGGTCGGCGACATGTTCGACCACCTCCATGTTGAGCACCACGTCGAACCGCTCTCCGGCTGCGGCCATGTCCTCGGCTGTGGTGTGACGGTAGTCGATGACAAGGCCCGACTGTTCGGCATGGAGTTGCGCCACGGGGATGTTGCGCGGCGCGGCATCGGCCCCCACCACATCGGCACCAAGCCGCGCCATCGGCTCGCTCAGCAGGCCGCCACCGCAACCGATATCGAGCAGGCGCAGCCCGTCAAAGGGCCGCGCGGTGCCGAGGTCGCGGTCGAACTCGGCGGCGATCTGCGATGTGATATAGTCGAGCCTGCAAGGGTTGAGCATGTGCAGCGGCTTGAACTTGCCGTTCGGGTCCCACCATTCGGCGGCCATCGCCTCGAATTTGGCGACCTCGGCGGGATCGATTGTGCTCTGCGCGACTTGCATTCCGGTCTCCGTGTGGCTCAATTGGTGACGGGCGATATATAGGACATCCATGGACAAAGTCTCGGGCCATAAAAGCGCAGTGCAATATCTGCACCCCCCCGTCGAGCCCTTTGAGCGGCGGATGCTCGATGTGGGCGACGGCCATTCGATCTATGTCGAACAGTCGGGGCGGCGCGACGGCCTGCCGGTGGTGGTGCTGCATGGCGGGCCGGGGGGCGGATCAAGCCCGGCGATGCGGCGCTATTTCGACCCCGAGGTGTATCGGATCGTGCTTTTCGATCAACGCGGTTGTGGTCGATCCAAGCCCCATGCCAGCGTCGAGGCCAACACGACATGGCATCTGGTGGCCGATATCGAGCGCATCCGCGAGGCGCTCGGGCTCGAAAGCTGGTTCGTCTTCGGCGGAAGCTGGGGCGCGACGCTGGCGCTGATTTATGCCCAGACCCATCCCGACCGCGCGCGCCACCTGATCCTGCGCGGCGTCTTTACCATGACCGAGGCCGAGCTTCAGTGGTTCTATGGCGGGGGGGCTGCGGCCTTCTGGCCCGAGACATGGGCGCGGTTCATAACCCTCATCCCCGAGGTCGAGCGCGGCGACATGATTGGCGCCTATCACAAGCGGCTCTTTTCCGGTGACATGGCGCAGGAGATCACCCATGCCAAGGCGTGGTCGGCGTGGGAAAACGCACTGGCCACCGTCCATTCCACCGGGGTGGGCGGCGACAGTCCCGCCGATTACGCGCGTGCCTTCGCCCGGCTGGAGAATCACTATTTCCTCAATCGCGGCTTTCTCGATCAGGACGGGCATATCCATGCCAACATGGGCCGCATCGCCCATATCCCCGGCACCATCGTGCAGGGACGCTATGACATGATCTGCCCGCCCGCCGCCGCGCACCGGCTGGCCGCGCTCTGGCCTGCCTGCGATCTGCGGATGGTGCCGCTCGCCGGTCACGCCCTCTCGGAGCCGGGGATCAGCGCCGAACTTGTGGGCGTCATGCGGCGACTCGCGGAACGCGGCTGAGCATTGCCGCCCAAGAGGCATCGCGGTATGCGAACGCTCATGGAAACGCTTCCCGATCTCTATGCCCGGCTTGTCGCCGAGGGCAAGCTCACGCCCGATCCGGCGCAAGAGGCCCTCCTGCCCGAGTTCGAACGCATCCGCGCCGCCCTTGCCGAGACCCCGCCCAAGGGATGGTTCCGCCGCGCGCCAGACCCGCCCAAGGGACTTTACATCTGGGGCGGCGTGGGGCGCGGCAAGTCGATGCTGATGGATCTCTTTGTCGATACGCTGGACGTGCCCAACCGGCGGGTGCATTTCCACGCCTTCATGCAGGAGATACACGCGGGCCTTCACGCCGCGCGCGCGCGGGGCGAGGCCGACGCGCTGGCCCCGGTGGCGGCCGAAGTGGCGAAATCCGTTCGCCTGCTGGCCTTCGACGAGATGCAGATTACCGACATCACCGATGCGATGATCGTGGGGCGGCTCTTCGAGGCGCTTTTCGCCGCCGGGGTGGTGGTGGTGACCACATCCAACCGCGTGCCCGACGATCTTTACAAAAACGGGTTGAACCGGCAGCTTTTCCTGCCTTTCATCGCGCTGCTGAAAGATCGGATGGTCGTGCATGAAATGGTCAGCGCCACCGATTACCGCCAGAATCGGCTGGCGGGCGCGCAGACATGGTTCACCCCGCTCACGTCCGCGAATCGGGCCGTGATCGAAACCATCTGGCAGGACATGACCGGCGGTCAGGCCGCGCCCCACGAGATCATCGTCAAGGGGCGCGCAGTGGAGGTCCCCGCCTTTCACAACGGTGTTGCGCGCGCCGCGTTCTATGATCTGTGCGGCCGCCCGCTCGGCCCTGCCGACTATCTCGCGCTCGCACAGTCGGTTCGCCTGCTGGTCCTGGAGAACATCCCCCAACTGGGCCGAACGAATTTCAACGAGGCGAAACGATTCGTTACCCTCATCGACGCGCTTTACGAGGCGCGCGTGCAGGTGATCTGCTCGGCGGCGGCGGACCCGGAGTTTCTCTATATCGAGGGCGAAGGCTCTTTCGAGTTCGAGCGCACCGCCAGCCGGTTGCGCGAAATGCAGTCAGACGGCTGGGGCGCGCCCGCGTGAAATCGGCGCTTGCAAAGCCCGGAACGGGGGCCTATATGAACGTTCAACAGCGGCACCTCGGGGTCTCCGATGGTTCCACCGGGAAACAGGACGGGCCGCGCGCCCGTTTTTTTGTGCTTGGACGACATGACAAACGACCTCATCGCAAAGGCCGCCATTGACCGAAGGCTGGCAGAGATCATCACCCCGGTGATCGAGGACATGGGCTTCGAGCTTGTGCGCGTGCGCCTCATGGGCGGCAAGACCCACCTGCTTCAGATCATGGCGGACCGGCCCGAGGGCGGTATCGAGGTGGACGATTGCGCCGCCATCAGCACCGCCATCAGCGCCGTCCTCGATGTGGAGGACCCCATCCTTGACGCCTACACGCTGGAAGTGTCGAGCCCCGGCATCGACCGGCCGCTGACCCGGCTCAAGGATTTCGAGGCCTTCGAGGGCTATGAGGCGCGGCTTGAAACCGCCGAACTGATCGACGGGCGCAAACGCTTCAAGGGCGTGCTCGCGGGGGTCGAGGGCAACGAGGTGCTGATCAATATCGAGGAAGGCACCATCGGCCTCGATTTCGACTGGCTGAGCGATGCCAAGCTGATCCTGACCGACGAGCTGATCCGCGAGATGCTGCGCGCGCGCAAGGCCGCAGGCGTGATCGACGAGACGCAATTTGACGAGATAGAAACCGAGAGCGGTTCCGAGGAGGACTGAGACCATGGCAATCACATCCGCCAACCAGCTTGAGCTGTTGCAGACCGCCGAGGCGGTGGCCCGCGAAAAGATGATCGACCCCGGCCTCGTGATCGAAGCCATGGAAGAGAGCCTCGCCCGCGCCGCCAAGAGCCGCTACGGCTCGGAAATGGACATCCATGTAAAGATCGACCGCAAGACGGGCCGCGCCGCCTTTACCCGCGTGCGCACCGTGGTCGAGGAAGCGGCGCTGGAGAATTATCAGGCCGAATTCACGCCTGAGCAGGCCAAGGCCTATTTCATCGCCGCAACGCCGGGGCGTGACGAGTTCTGGATGCGCGACGGCGTGCGCATCGACCCCGTTGAGGCCGGCACGCCGCAGGTGGGCGACACGTTCCACGAGGCCGTGCCGCCGGTGGAAATGGGCCGCATCGCCGCGCAGAGCGCCAAGCAGGTGATCCTGCAAAAGGTCCGCGAAGCCGAGCGCGACCGCCAATACGAGGCGTTCAAGGATCGCGCAGGCACCATCATCAACGGCGTGGTCAAGCGCGAGGAATACGGCAATATCATCGTCGAGCTTCAGGGCTATGGCGAGGCGGTTCTGCGCCGCAACGAAAAGATCGGCCGCGAGGCCTATCGTCCCGGCGAACGTCTGCGCGCCTATGTCAAGGATGTGCGCCGCGAGCAGCGCGGGCCGCAAATCTTCCTGTCGCGCACCGATCCGCAATTCATGGCCGAATTGTTCAAGATGGAAGTGCCCGAGATCTACGACAACATCATCGAGATCAAGGCTGTCGCCCGTGATCCCGGCAGCCGCGCCAAGATCGCCGTGATCAGCTATGACAGCTCGATCGACCCGGTCGGCGCCTGCGTGGGGATGCGCGGCAGCCGTGTTCAGGCCGTCGTGAACGAGCTTCAGGGCGAAAAGATCGACATCATCCCGTGGAACGAGGATCAGGCCACGTTCCTTGTCAACGCGCTGCAACCCGCCGAGGTGGCCAAGGTCGTGATCGACGAGGACGCGCAGCGCATCGAGGTGGTGGTGCCCGAGGATCAGCTTTCGCTTGCCATCGGGCGGCGCGGGCAGAACGTGCGGCTGGCAAGCCAACTGACCGGGCTTGACATCGACATCGTGACCGAGGCGCAGGACAGCGAGCGCCGCCAGAAGGAATTCGAGGAGCGCACCAGGCTCTTCATGGACACGCTCGATCTGGATGAGTTCTTTGCCCAGCTTCTGGTGGCCGAGGGGTTCACCAATCTCGAAGAGGTGGCTTATGTGGAGGTCGACGAACTTCTGGTCATCGACGGGGTTGACGAAGAGACCGCCGGAGAGCTTCAGGCGCGCGCGCGCGACGTGATCGAGGCGCAGGCTGCGGCGGCGCTTGAGGAGGCGCGTGCCCTTGGGGCCGAGGACAGCCTGATCGGCTTCGAGGGGCTGACCCCGCAGATGGTGCTGGCGCTGGCCAAGGACGACGTCAAGACGCTGGAGGATTTCGCCACCTGCGCCGATTGGGAACTGGCCGGCGGCTGGACGACGGTAGAGGGCGCGCGCGTCAAGGATGACGGGATACTGGAGCCCTTCGACATCTCGCTGGAAGAGGCGCAGGACATGGTGATGACCGCCCGCGTGATGCTGGGCTGGGTGGACCCCGATGATCTTCTGCCCGAGACCGAAGCGGTCGAGGGCGGCGAAGAGGAGGCCGGGGCCTGATCCGTCAGGCTCCGGGGTCAGGCATGGGTCGCGGCGGGCACCCAAAGGATCGCGCGGACGGTCCCGAACGCAAGTGCATCGCCACGGGCGAGGTGCGCCCGAAATCGGCGCTCGTGCGCTTCGTGATCGGGCCTGATGGCGCGGTGGTGCCCGACATCGCGGCCAAGCTGCCGGGGCGTGGCATCTATGTGGTGCCGGACCGCGCCGCCATCGAGCGCGCGGCGACCAAGGGGCTTTTCGCGCGCGCCGCGAAACAGCCGGTGACGGTGCCCGAGGGGCTGGCCGCGCAGGTCGAGGCGCTGATCGCGCGCCGGGTGATCGACCTCATCAGCCTTGCGCGCAAGGGCGGGGGCGCGGTGGCCGGGTATGAGAAGGTCAAGGACCGGCTCGCGCGCGAAGAGGTGCGGGTTCTGCTTCAGGCCAGCGATGGCTCGGAGCGCGGCAAATCGGGCCTGAGCACGCCCGAAGGCGGCACCTATATCGGCTGGCTGACCGCCGACGAGCTTGGTCAGGCCTTCAGCCGTCAAACCACGATCCACGCCGTGCTGGGCTATGGAGGTTTGGCGCAACGTGTTGTAGAGGAGGCGGCAAGACTGAAAGGTCTGCGCGTCTCGGACGGCGGGACTGCCCGCCGGAAAGGAAAGTAAGAGCAAATGAGCGACAACGACGGAAAGAAACCCTTGGGTGTGCGTGGCGGTCCCCGTGCGGGGAACGTGAAGCAAAGCTTCAGCCATGGACGCACCAAGAACGTCGTGGTGGAAACCAAACGCAAGCGCGTGGTCGTGCCCAAGCCGGGCGCGTCCGTGGGCGTGGGCAGCTCACCCTCCGTCGCCGCCTCCGGGGCCACCAAGCGCCCTGCGGGGATTTCCGATGCCGAGCTTGAACGCCGGATGAAGGCACTCGCCGCCGCAAAGGCACGCGAGGCCGAGGATGCCATCCGCCGCGAGGCGGAGGAAAAGGCCCGCGAGGAAGACCGCCAGCGCCGCCGCGAAGAGGCCGAAGCCAAGGAGCGCGAGCAGCGCGAGGCCGAGGACCGCGCGCGCCAGAAAGCCGAGGAAGACGAGATCCGCGTGCGCGAGGCCGCCGAGGCCAAGGCACGCGAGAGCGCCCCCGCCCCCGCGCCCGATACCGGAGAGCGTCCCGGCCCGGCCAAGGGGCCGACCCCGGTTGCCCCGCGCCGCCGCGAAGAAGATGACCGCGACAATCGCCGCAACAAGAGCCGGACAGCAGGCGACGATGGCCGCCGCACCGGCAAGCTCACGCTCAATCAGGCGCTTGCGGGCGAAGGCGGTCGCCACAAATCCATGGCCGCGATGAAGCGCAAGCAGGAGCGTGCGCGTCAAAAGGCCATGGGCGGGATGCAGGAGCGCGAAAAGGTCGTGCGCGACGTGCAACTGCCCGAGGTGATCGTCGTTTCCGAGCTTGCCAACCGCATGGCCGAGCGCGTCGGCGACGTGGTCAAGTCGCTCATGCAGATGGGCATGATGGTGACGCAGAACGAACCGATCGACGCCGATACCGCCGAACTCATCATCGAGGAATTCGGCCACCGCATCGTGCGGGTCAGTGATTCGGATGTCGAGGACGTGATCGACGCGGTCGACGACAAGCCCGAGGATCTCAAGCCGCGCTCGCCCGTCATTACCATCATGGGCCATGTGGATCACGGCAAGACCTCGCTTCTCGATGCAATCCGCGATGCCAAGGTCGTCGCGGGCGAGGCCGGGGGCATCACCCAGCATATCGGGGCCTATCAGGTCACCACCGACAGCGGCACACTGCTCACCTTCCTCGACACGCCGGGCCACGCCGCCTTTACCTCGATGCGCGCACGCGGCGCGCATGTGACGGATATCGTCGTGCTGGTCGTGGCCGCCGATGATGCGGTGATGCCGCAGACCATCGAGGCCATCAACCACGCCAAGGCCGCAGGCGTCCCGATGATCGTGGCGATCAACAAGATCGACCTGCCCGCCGCCGATCCCGACAAGGTGCGCTCGGATCTTCTGCGCCACGAGGTCGTGGTCGAGAAGATGTCGGGCGACGTGCAGGATGTCGAGGTGTCGGCCATGACCGGGCAGGGTCTTGACGAGTTGCTCGAGGCGATCGCGCTTCAGTCCGAGATCCTGGAGTTGAAGGCCAACCCGGATCGTGCCGCCGAAGGTGCCGTGATCGAGGCGCAGCTTGACGTGGGCCGCGGCCCTGTCGCCACCGTTCTGGTTCAGAAAGGCACGCTCAAGCAGGGCGATATCTTCGTCGTGGGCGAGCAATACGGCAAGGTCCGCGCGCTGGTCAACGACCGGGGCGAGCGCATCAAGGAGGCCGGTCCATCCACACCGGTCGAGGTGCTGGGCCTCAACGGCACGCCCGAGGCGGGTGACGTTCTCAACGTGGTCGAGACCGAGGCGCAGGCGCGCGAGATCGCCACTTACCGCCACGAGAAGGCCAAGGAGAGACGCGCCGCCGCCGGGGCGGGCGCCTCGCTCGAGCAGCTTCTGGCCAAGGCCAGGGAAGACAAGAACGTCAAGGAACTGCCGATTATCGTCAAGGCGGATGTGCAGGGCTCTGCCGAGGCGATCGTTCAGGCGATGGAAAAGATCGGCAACGAGGAGGTGCGCGTCCGCGTGCTTCATTCCGGCGTCGGCGCGATCACCGAATCCGATATCGGTCTGGCCGAGGCGTCCGGCGCGCCGGTTCTGGGCTTCAACGTCCGCGCCAACGCGCCCGCCCGCAACAGCGCCAACCAGAAGGGCGTGGAAATCCGCTACTACTCGGTGATCTACGACCTGGTGGACGATGTGAAAGCGGCGGCAAGCGGCCTTCTGGGCAACGAGATCCGCGAGAAATTCATCGGCTACGCCAAGGTCAAGGAGGTCTTCAAGGTCTCCAACGTGGGCAAGGTGGCGGGTTGCCTCGTCACCGAGGGCGTGGCGCGCCGCTCGGCCGGTGTTCGCCTTCTGCGCGACGACGTGGTGGTCCACGAGGGCACGCTCAAGACGCTCAAGCGGTTCAAGGACGAGGTGGCCGAGGTGCAGTCCGGTCAGGAATGTGGCATGGCCTTTGAAAATTACGACGATATCCGCGAGGGCGATGTCATCGAGATCTTCGAGCGCGAGGAGGTCACGCGCAGCCTCGCCTGAGCGGGTTGTGCGTTCCTGCGCCGGGGGCGGGCCGCCCCCGGCGCCCGCCCCCTGACGCGGCAGGCGGACAGGGCGACGCCGGTCCCGGCCGCACGGAAATCGGTCATGGGAATCGGTTCAGTGCGTCCAGACCTGCCGCCGCGAAGTGGCAAAGTTCTCGCCGTAACCGCCGGGGCGGATATTGGGCTTGCGGGGCTTGGGTTCCTGCACCACGGCATCGATGCCGTGATCCTTGGCATATTCGAGCGCGGCCTCCCTCGTCGGGAAGCGCAACCGCACCTGCGCCTGGGTATCGCCGGACGACACCCACCCCATGAGCGGATCGACGTCGCGTGCCTTGGCGGGCACGAATTCGAGAACCCAATGCCTGGTCCTGGCGGTGCCCGACTGCATTGCGTTGCGGGCGGGTTTGTAGATGCGCGCGGGCATGACATTCTCCTGAGCCTGACGCATGTCTTATTCCAAAATCGCATCGGCGCGACAAGGGCAAGAATACCGATCCCGGTCATGTGAACATCGGCGACGCCAACCGCTGCCCCGTCAGATCATGCGCCGGCGCGGGCCAGTCGCAGCCATGCGCCTCAGCGCACGACCTCGATCAACACCTCGTCGCGCGGCCCGCCAATGAGATGCAGCGCACCGTCAGCGCCCAGATCGAACCTTCGGACATTTTCGAGCGCGTCGAGCATCTGCCGCTCTTGCGCCATAAGCGCGTCGGAACAGGCCATCAGCGTCGAGCCAAGCGCGCCGAACGCGAGCCCCTCGCCGGTAAGCGTGAAATCCCCGATAAAGCGATTGCAGCCGGTGCTGCCGTAGCGGATCACCACCTCGACCGGCATCCCGGCGTCTTTCAGCTCGGCCACCACGGTCTTGTTGAGCATCTCCTCGGCGCGGGCCATCTCTTCGCGGCGGCGCTTGTGGCGCTCTTCCAGCTCGCTGGCGCTCAGGAAGGAATACGGCGACCATTCAAGCACATGCGCGATCACGATCGTGCCGCCCTGCGCGCGGGCCCGCTCGACAGCGAATTCCAGCGCGCGCCGCGCCGACACGCTGCCGTCGTAGCCGACGACGAATTTATCGGACATTCTGGGGTCTCCCTCGTTTGTTTCGTCATCCGGGTATTCAAGGCCCGGTATTCAAAACTAACAGGGATTCGCCTCACGATTTTCCCGGAATCGACCGTTTCGCAAGCCGAACGGATTGAAATGCTACAGATTAGTGACTTTCACGCAAGATTTTCCCTGAATCGGCCATTTCGCAGTTGCGGCATTGCGCCGCGCGGCCGCGAGTCGCGCTCAGTAACTGTAATCGGCATAGATGCGGCTCAGATCGCCTTGCCAGTCGCCGTGATAGCGGGCGAGAAGGTCATCGGCGGGGGTGCGGCCGCTCTCGACACTCTCGCGCAGCGCATCGAGGAAATGGGTCTCGTCGGGAATCATGCCGCCGCCACCGGGCCGCGCCCGCGCCCTGAGCCCGGCATGGGACAGGTCCACCACCTCGCGCGCGAGGCTGTGCATGTCGATGCCCCCCACCTTCGCCTGAAGCCCGTCCACGCTGGCCGCGACGCGCAGGTTGTCGCGGGTCTCGGCATCCCACGATTTGCACAGGTCCCAGGCGGCATCGAGCGCGGATTGGTCATACATCAGCCCCACCCAGAAGGCCGGCAGCGCACAAAGCCTGCGCCACGGTCCGCCATCGGCCCCGCGCATCTCCATGAATTTCTTGATCCGCGCCTCGGGGAAAATGGTGGTGAGGTGATCGGCCCAATCGCTGAGGGTGGGTTTCTCACCCGGCAGGGCAGGCAACTCGCCGCGCAGGAAATCGCGGAAGCTTTGCCCCAAGGCGTCGATATAACGCCCGTCGCGGTAGACGAAATACATCGGCACATCGAGCGCATACTCTGCATAGGCCCCGAACCCGAAGCCCTCGTCAAAGACAAAGGGCAGCATCCCCGTGCGCGCCGCATCGAGGTCACGCCAGACACGCGCGCGCCAGGATTTGTGCCCGTTAGGCTTGCCCTCGAAAAAAGGTGAATTGGCGAAAAGCGCGGTGGCCACGGGTTGCAGCGCCAGCGCCACGCGGAATTTCTGCACCATGTCCGCCTCGGATGAGAAATCGAGATTGACCTGCACGGTGCAGGTGCGGCGCATCATGCTGCGGCCCATGGTGCCGACCTTTTGCATATAGCTGTCCATCAGCTTGTAACGGCCCTTGGGCATGAGCGGCATGTCGTCATGCATCCAGATCGGGGCTGCCCCAAGGCCGATAAAGCCCACCCCCACCTTGTCGGCGATGTCCTTGACGTCGCGCAGATGATCGTTCACCTCGTCGCAGGTCTGATGGATCGTTTCCAGCGGCGCGCCGCTCAGTTCGAGTTGCCCGCCCGGCTCGAGGCTCACGTTCGCGCCGTCCTTTTCCAGCCCGATGAGGTGGCCCCCCTCCTCGACCGGGGTCCAGCCATGCCCGTCGCGCAGCCCCTCGAGCACGGCAAGGATCGAGCGCGGCCCCTCATAGGGCAGAGGCCGCAGCGTGTCCTTGCAATAGCCGAATTTCTCGTGCTCGGTGCCGATGCGCCAGTCGGATTTGGGTTTGCACCCGCTCGCCAGATACTCGGCAAGCTGGCTTTGATGCTCGATCGGCCCGCCGCCGGATTGGGGAATGGACATGCTCGGGTCTCCTGAACGGCGTGCGTTTTTGTCGGGGGCCAGAGTTGGCGGTATTCCGCGCGGGTGTCAATGCAGCCTTGGGTAGGATGTCGAACGCATGTGCCGCTGCCAGATCGTCTCGGGCGCGGGGCCGGGGCGGCGCATCCGCGCCAGCATATGCTCGGTGCGCAGGCCGGGAAGCGCGGCGAAGGCATCGAAAAGCGCCTCCGCCCCTTCGGCATCGAGCGGAATACGCAATGCGGGCTGACCCGGTTGGCTGAGCACCCAATGCGGCCCCTCGGGATCGAGGCCCAGCGCGGTGATCTCCGACAGTGCCACTGCGCCGCCGGTGACAGGGCCGAGATAGGCAATCAGCCCCTCATCCACCACCACCACCCCCGGCCCGCCCGCACCGCGGCGAAACCGCACCCGCTGCACCCCGGCGAGGCCAAGCGCGGCGGCCGCGGCCAGCAACGCCCAGCCCAGCCATGCCAGGAGGCCAAAGCCGGTGAGCGCCCACCACAGGCCAAGCGCGGCCAGACCAAGCGCCACCAGCACCTCGCGCCAGCGGCGCAGGGTATGGGACGCGCCGGGGCGCACAAGGCTCATCCCCAGTCCCCGCAACTCAGTTGCCAGAGCGTGAGCGCGGCAACGGCGGCGGTATCGGCGCGCAGGATGCGCGGCCCCAGGCTGATGGCATGGGCCTGCGGCAAGGCGTGGAGGCGCGCGCGCTCGGCCCCGGAAAATCCACCTTCGGGGCCGATCAGCACGGCCCACGCACCGCCGGTGCCACCGGGCAAGGCGGGCGCGGTGCCCACAAGCGCCTCGTCACAAAACATCAGGTGCCGGTCCTCGGGCCAGTCCACAAGCAGCCGGTCAAGGCGCGTGAGATCGGCCACCTCGGGCACGAAAGTGCCGCCACATTGCTCGGCGGCCTCGACGGCGTGGGCCTGAAGCCGGTCCTGCCGGATACGCTCGGAATTGGTGAAATCGGTCTGCACCGGCAAGATGCGCGCGGCCCCCATCTCCGCGGCTTTCTCGACGATGAAATCGGTGCGCGCCTTCTTGATCGGCGCAAAGATCAGCCACAGGTCGGGCGGGTTGCGCTGCGGCGCGGTCTGCACGTCGCAGGTGAGAAGCCCGCCGCGCTTTCCCGCCTCCGCCACCACCGCGCGCCATTCGCCGTCGCGCCCGTTGAACACGCGCACTCCGTCCCCCGGCCCCAGCCGCATCACCCCGAAGAGGTAATGCGCCTGCGGCTGGCTCAGAGGAAGGGTTTGCCCTTCCCCCAGCGGGTGCTCTAGATAAAGCCTGATCTTGTCCCCTGTCATGAGGCCAGCATATGAGCGAGGGAAACCGGACACCAGAGGCGACAAAGGCCGTCGCCGATGCCTATGCGGGCAACTGGGTGGACCGCTGCGCCCCCGAGGCCACGCGCCCCTACCTCCGGCTCAGCCGCGCCGACCGGCCTATCGGCACGTGGCTGTTGCTGTTGCCGTGCTGGTGGGGGCTGTTGCTGGCGATGCTGGCAGACGGGCGCGCGGGCTGGCATGACGCGTGGATATTCGCGGGCTGCGGCATCGGCGCGGTGCTGATGCGCGGGGCGGGCTGCACCTGGAACGACATCACCGACCGCGACATCGACGGCTCTGTGGCGCGCACCGCCCTGCGGCCCATCCCTTCGGGACAGGTGCGCGTGCGCGGCGCGCTTCTATGGATGGGGGCGCAGGCGCTGGTGGCGTTCCTGATCCTGCTCACGTTCAACACGGCGGCGATTGCGCTTGGCGTGCTCGCGCTTTTGCCGGTGGCGGTCTATCCCTTCGCCAAGCGGTTTACGTGGTGGCCGCAGGTATTTCTTGGCCTTGCGTTCAACTGGGGCGCGCTACTGGCTTGGACCGCGCATTCGGGGCGGCTGGAGGTGCCATCGGTGGTGCTCTATCTCGCCGGGATCGCCTGGACGCTTTTCTATGACACGATCTATGCCCATCAGGATGCCGAGGATGACGCGCTCATCGGGGTGAAATCCACGGCACGGCTTTTTGGCGAGAATTCTCCGCGCTGGCTGCGGCGGTTTCTGGTGGCGACGGTGGCGCTCATGGCGGTGGCGATCATTCTGGCAGGCCCGCCGAACCCCGTGGCGCTCATGCTTGCGCTTGGCGGGGTCTGGGCGATGGGATGGCACATGCACTGGCAATTGCGCCGGCTCAGGCTCGACGATACAGCGCGCCTCCTGCATCTTTTCCGCTCCAACCGCGATGCAGGGCTTCTGCCTGTGCTGTTTTTCGCCGGTGCGCTTCTGGTCTGATTGCGCTTGGCCGGACGCGCGCCTAAGACGGGACGTGTTTCAACGACCAAGGCCGCCGCGCATGCGCCTCTCCACTCTCTTGACCATCGGCGGGACGTTTCTCGGGGCGGGCGTGCTCTGTGTCGTGGCAGCAGGCTTTGCCGTGAGCGCCATCGAGGACGGCTCCCGCAGCGCGGTGCGTGATGCGCTCGACGCGCGCGGCATGCACTGGGCCGAGGTCGGCTCCGACGGGCTTCAGGTATTTTTGGCCGGCACCGCGCCAAGCGAGGCCGCGCGCTTTGCCGCGCTCTCGGTGGCGGGGTCGGTGGTGGACGCGGCGCGCGTGCTCGATCAGACCGTGGTGGCAGAGGGCGAGGTGCTCGCCACGCCACAATTCGCCATCGAGATCCTGCGCAACGAGCGGGGAATTTCCCTGATCGGTCTCGTGCCTGCGACCCTCGACCGGCAAAAGTTCATGGAAGATATTGCCGAGGCGACCAATGGCGCGCCGGTGGCCGATCTGCTCGATGCCGCCGATTATCCCGCGCCCGCCACATGGCGGCCCGCGCTGCGCTATGCCGTGCGCTCGCTCGGGCTTTTGCCGCGGAGCAAGATTTCCGTGACCGCCGAGCGCGTCGAGATCACCGCAATGGTGGACAGCGCCGCCGAGAAGAACCGGGTCGAGATCGATCTGGCCCGCCGCCCCCCCGAGAATGTCGTGCTTGCGCTCGACATCTCCGCCCCCCGCCCGGTGATCACGCCTTTTACCCTGCGCTTTGTGATCGACGAGCGCGGCGCGCGCTTCGATGCGTGCTCTGCCGATACCGACGAGGCGCGCGACCGCATCCTGCGCGCGGCCGGGCGCGTCGGGCTGAGCGCGCGCGCGGAATGTGTCGTGGGCATGGGCGTGCCGGCACCGCAATGGGCGCGCGCCGCCGAAGAGGCGATTGCCGCACTGGCAAAGCTGGGCGCGGGCAGTGTAACCTTCACCGATGCCGATATTGCGCTGCTGGCCGAGGCGGGGACCGATCAGGTCCTCTTTGATGATGTGGTGGGCGCGCTCGAGGTGGCCTTGCCCGAGGTGTTCGCGCTCGATGCCACGCTGCCGCCGCTGCCGGACGCAAGCGCGCCGCTGGCACCCGAATTCATCGCCACGCTCTCGCCCGAAGGGCAGGTGCTGTTGCGCGGGCGCGTGGACAGCGAACGGATGCGCGAGACGGTCACGAGTTTTGCGCGCGCCCGGTTTTCCTCCGGTGCCGTGCACACGACGGCGCGGGTGGCCGAGGGGTTGCCACGCGATTGGCCGATGCGGGTGCTTCTGGCGCTTGAGGCGCTTAGCCACCTCGAGAACGGCGCCGTGACCGTCACCCCCGAGCGGCTGGACATAACGGGCAAGACCGGGCGCAAATCCGCCGGGTCCGAGATTGCGCAGCTGCTGGCCGACCGCCTTGACGGAACCGAGAAATTTTCCATCGACGTGACCTATCAGAAAAAACTTGATCCATTGGCAAGCCTGCCCACCCCCGAGGAATGCGAGACGCAGGTCGCCGAGGTGCAGAGCGCGCAGAAGATCGGCTTCGAGCCGGGCTCGGCCAGGATCGACAGCGCAGGGGCCGTGATCCTCGATGCCATCGCCGACATCCTCAAGGCCTGTGGCGAGATCCGCATGGAAATCGGCGGCCATACCGACAGCCAGGGCCGCGAGGAAATGAACGGACAATTGAGCCTCGAGCGCGCGCGCGCGGTGCTCGATGAATTGCGCCTGCGCCGCGTGTTGACATCCATGATCGACGCGAAAGGCTATGGCGAGAGCCGCCCGATTGCCGATAACGACACCGAAGAGGGGCGCGAGACCAATCGTCGGATCGAATTTCGGGTGATTCGCCCCGAGCCCGTGGCCGAGGTGCAGACAGGGCTTGAAAGCCTCGAGGATACGGGGGAAGAAGGCGCAGTCGTCACGGACAGTCAGGACCCATCCGCGGATGAACAGAACTGAATTCATCATCGCCACGGCCATCGTGCTTTTCGTGGCGTTCTGCATGGGGTGGTTCGCCAACTGGCTGGTGCACCGTTTCGTGCGGGTGCAGGCGTCGGATGTGGGAGAGTTGGAGCGGCTGGCGCAGGAACTGCACGAGGCCGAGGAAACCCGCGATCAGGCCATCACCTATCTGCAACAGCGCGAGGCCGAACTGACCAATCAGCTCAGCCAGGCGGAGGCGGAATTGTCGGCCACCATGGAGGGACTGCGCGAAGCCCGCTACGAGGCCGAGCATCTGCGATTGCATCTCGAAAAGGTCGCGGGCCGCGCGGCGGAATAGACCGGCCTCAGCCTTGGGCAAAATCCACAATTGCGGATGTCAGGCAATCGAGGCTGTCGGTCCTCGAAACCCCCTCGGGCAGCGCATCGGTCATCAGCGACAATTCGGTGCAGGCGATGAGCAGGTGATCGGCCCCCTGTGACAAAAGCGCCTCGGCCTCGGCCCGGAGACGGGGGCGCAAAGGGCCGAGCGGCGTGCCGCCCTTGACGGCGCGGATAATTCCCAGAAGCGCCGCGTCGTCCTCGAGAAAGACGGGTGTCAGACCACGGGTGGCGAAAGGCGCGTCGAACACCCCCGCCAGCCGCGTTGCGGGCGAGGCCAGCATCCCCACGCGCCGCGCGCCGCTCTGCGTCAGATGCGCGGCGGTCAGATCCAGCATGTCGAGAAAGGGCAGGTCGGACGCGGCGCGGATCGCGGGCGCATAATGGTGGGCCGTGTTGCAGGGCATGGCGAGGGCCTTTGCGCCGCCTGCGGCCAGATCGCGTGCCATCCGGGCAAGCGTCGGGCCGGGATCGTCTCCGCCGCCCTCGATCAGCGCCTTGATGCGGCTCGGCACCTGCGGGTTCTGATGGACAAGAAGCGGCACGTGATCCGCGTCGTCGTGCGCGGGCACCGCAGCCAGCACCTTTTGCATCAGCAGGATGGTGGCCTCGGGTCCCATGCCGCCAAGAATCCCGACTGTCTTCATGCGCGTGTCCTAGCCCGTTGAGGAGAGGGCACGACGGCCCGCGCCCATGCGGATATCTGCGCTGCGCGCGTGCCCCTCCATCCCCTCGGCACGGCTCAGCCGCGCCGTCACACCGGCGATTTGGTCAAGCGCCTGAGGCGCGACCTTCTGCCAGGTGACGGTTTTCAGGAACTTGTGCACCGACAGCCCCCCTGTGTAGCGCGCCGCCCCCGAGGTGGGCAAGACATGGTTCGGCCCCGCCGCCTTGTCGCCGAAGGCCACAGTGGTCGCCTCACCGAGAAAGAGCGATCCATAGGCCGTCAGGCGGCCAAGCCACCAATCGAGACCCTCGGCCTGCACATGCAGGTGCTCGGGCGCGCGGGCATCGGCATGGGCGGCCATCTCCTCGGGCGTATCGCAGAGCACCACCTCCGCCAGATCACCCCAGGCCGCCTGCGCCGCGCTGCGGTTGGGGTCGGGCAGGCTGGCGATGAGGGCGGGCACGCGGGCGATCACCGCTTCGGCAAGCGGGCGATGCGTGGTGGCGAGCCAGACCGGCGAATTGGCCCCGTGCTCCGCCTGCCCCACAAGATCGGCGGCGACGGTCCCGGGATCGGCGCTGTCATCTGCAAGGATCAGGCTGTCGGTGGGCCCCGCCACCATGTCGATGCCGACGGGGCCGAAAAGCTGCCGCTTGGCCTCGGCCACGTAGGCATTGCCGGGACCGACAAGGATATCGGCGCGCGGCGCACCGAAAAGACCAAAGGCCATGGCGGCAATGCCCTGCACCCCGCCCATGCACAGGATGCGCGACGCGCCGGCAAGGTGCATCGTGTAAAGCAGCGCATCGGGGATGCCCGCCCCGCCCGAGGGCGGCGAACAGGCGGTGATGTCGGGCACGCCCGCCGCGCGCGCCGTGGCGATGGACATGAGCGCCGAGGCGATGTGGCTATAGCGCCCGCCCGGCACGTAACACCCCGCCGCCTGCACGGGGATCTGTTTCTGGCCTGCGATCAGGCCGGGGCGCAGCTCGATCTCCATGTCGCGCGCGGTGGCGCGCTGTGCCTCGGCAAAGCGGCGGATGTTGTCATGCGCCCAGGCAATATCCTCCCGCAGGGCCTGCGGCACCCGCGCGCTTGCCGCCTCGATCTCGGCGCGGCTGACGGTGACAGCCCCCTGCCAGCCGTCAAGGACCCGGGCATATTCCAGCGCCACCTGCGCGCCCCCCACCCGCAGCCGCGCCAGCATGATGCGCACCGTGTCGGCGATATCCGCCTGGGTCTCGGGCGGGGTCTCGGTGGCGGTCTTGAGATAGGTGATGGTCATGGCACAGGCTCCTCTGCCCTATGGATGGAAGGACACAGGCCGCGCGGCAAGGACATTGCCGCGATCATGACGGGGTTTTTGCAAGCCGTGAAGCGGGGTTTCGGAAAATCCGAAATCACCCCCCTGCCCCAAGGCAGAACCAGGAAAATTCCCCGATTTTCCTGGTCTTGCCCGGTCAGCACCGGATATCGGCCAGAAGCCCGCGCGCACACGCTTCGATCAGGTCCAGCGCCCCCTCGAAATCGCGCGTATAATAAGGATCGGGCACATGATCCGCGCCCCAATCCGGCGCGTAAGCGTTGAACAGGCGCAAGGGCGTGGTGTTGCCCGCAGGGCGCAGCGCCTCGGTGTCGGCGTGCGTCTCGGCATCCATGGCAAGGATCAGGTCGAACCGCTCGAAATCCTCGGCCCGCACGCGTCGCGCGCGCAGGTCCGAGATGTCGATCCCCCGAGCGCGCAGGGCTTCCTGCATCGCGCCGTAAGGCGGATCCCCCTCGTGCCAGCCCGAGGTGCCCGCGCTGTCGGTGACGGTCCAGGGGGCAAGCGCGCGAAACACCCCCTCGGCGGCGGGCGAGCGGCAGATATTGCCAAGACAGACGAACAGAATCCGGGTGGTCATGGGGCCTCCGCTTTGCCACAGATAGGGTAGGAGGGCACGATGGAAAAGATCGTCATTCTCACCGGCGCGGGCATTTCCGCCGAGAGCGGGCTTGGCACCTTCCGCGATGCGGGCGGGATCTGGGCGCAGCACCGGATCGAGGACGTGGCCACGCCCGAGGCCTTTGCCCGCAACCCTGCTCTCGTGCACCGGTTCTACAATGCACGCCGTGCGCAGGCGGCGCAGGCGCGGCCCAACGAAGCGCATCTGGCGCTTGCCCGGTTGCAGGCCGAAGCGCGCGCCAAGGTCCTGATCATCACGCAGAACGTGGACGGGTTGCACGAGGCGGCAGGGACCCGCGACGTGATCCACATGCACGGCGAGCTTTCCCGTGCGCTCTGTGCCGTCTGCGGCCATCGCTGGCAGGCCCCGCTGGCCATGTCCACGAGCGACGCCTGCCCGGACTGCGGCGCGCACGCCTGCCGCCCCGATGTGGTCTGGTTCGGCGAAATCCCCTACCGGATGGAGGAGGTCCTGGGCCACCTGTCACAGGCGTCGCTCTTCGCGGCCATCGGCACCTCGGGTCAGGTCTGGCCCGCCGCCGGTTTCGCGCAGGAGGCGGCGCGCGCAGGGGCGCAGTGCATCGAGATCAATCCGGAGCCCTCCGCCGTCGCGGGCGATTTCCACCAGCGGCGGCAGGGCCCTGCGTCAAGAGAGGTGCCCGGCTGGGTTGCCGGGCTCCTGTCCGACGGTTAGTTGCCGTGCCCGTGCCCTTCGGCCTTGCGCGTGAGGTCCACGGGAACATCGACGGTGATCTCGCCGGATTTCTCGAAGATCAGGGTGAGCGGAATTTCCTTGCCCTGCTCGAAGCTCTCGGTCAGCCCCATGAACATCACATGGCTCCCGCCGCGTTGCAGCACGAGGGTTTCCCCGGCGGGCAGATCGAAGCCCTCTTCGACATGAACCATTTTCATCACGCCCCCTTCTTCACGATGCGTATGGAGTTGGGCCATTTTCGCGACGGGGGATTTCGCGCCGATCAGCCGGTCACCGGCATCGCCGATATTCTCGATCAGCATGAAGGCCGCGCCGGTCTTGGCCATCGGGCTGGCGGCGCGGGCATAGGTGTCAAGGATGTGGATTTCCTGCGCAAGGGCAGGCGTGGCAAGGACAAGGCCGAGCGTGACGGCAAGACTGAGTTTCAGGGACATGATGTCGCTCCTTTGGGTCTGATGATGAGAGAAGAGGATCAGGCCTGTCGGGGCGGCGCGCGCGCGCGCACCGGGGGCGGGAGCAACGGGATCACATGGGCCGCCCCGGCAAACGGATAGCGCGCGAAGGTCACGGCCGGGTGCGGCGCGGGCAGCGGATCGCGCGGGGTGGTGGCGTGAAAGGCCAGAAGGCACTCGGGGCAGATATGCGGCGGGGCCACGGGCGCACCCTGGGCATCGACGCGGACGGTGAGGGTGCCCTCCCCGGTGCAGAGCACGACCTCGCCCACGGGCAGCGGCGTGCCCCGCGCCACGGCCAGCGTGACACTGGTCAGCGCCAGAAAGAGGCAGAGGCCGAGGGCCGTGAGGAGGCGCAAGCGGATCATCGCGACAGGTATAGGCCCGCGCGTGGCGCACTGCCAAGCGACAAAACGAAACAGCCCCGCCGCAGTGCGGCAGGGCTGTGTCATGACGTGCCGGGAGCGATCAGGCGGTGGCGGCCTGCGCCTTGGCAATCTCTTTCTTGACCTTCAGCGCGGAGGCCGACAGTTCGTCGTCCTTGGCCTTGGCAAGGAAGGCGTCGAGCCCGCCGCGATGATCGACGCTGCGCAGGGCATGGGCCGAGATCCGCAGTTTGATACCGCGATTCAGGGTCTCGGATTGCAGCGTCACATCGTTGAGGTTCGGCAGATACCGACGACGTGTCTTGTTGTTGGCATGGCTGGAGTTGTTGCCCGTCATCGGGCCTTTTCCGGTCAGTTCGCAGCGGCGCGACATGGGGTCATCCTCGTCCTGGGGTGAGGGCGCGTGCAGGCCCTTCTTAACACAAACGGGCACCGCCACAGGCAGCGCCCCGAATTCCGTCAGCGGTCTTTAGGCGCAAAGCCGGGGGGCGTCAAGGGATTCGGGCGTGAAATACGCGCATTGCATCGGCGCGCCCGCGCTCTAGGATCGCCACATATGCACAGTGGAGAGAGCCATGGAAATCATCAGGACCGAAAGCGTCGCCAGCCGCCTTGCCGAACCGGCCTATTTCACGGGCAGGGTCTGGCAGGAGGTGGTGAGCGCGCCCCCTGCCCCCGCACGGGTGCGGGCGCTGCGGGTCACGTTCGAGCCGGGCGCGCGCACCGCCTGGCACACGCATCCTCTGGGCCAGACGCTGCATGTCGTCTCGGGCTTCGGGCTGATCGGCACGCGGGGCGGTCCGGTGGAGGTGATCCGCGCGGGCGACACGGTCTGGATTCCGCCCGGCGAAGAGCACTGGCACGGCGCGGCACCTGACCGGATGATGTGCCATCTGGCGATCCAGGAGGCCGAGGACGGGCGCACGGCGGACTGGCTCGCCCATGTCACCGATGTGGAATACGGCGCGGCCTGAGCTCTTTCAGCCGCGCAGAAGCGCCAGAAACCGGTCGATGGTCTCTTCGGTGATCGACCAGTCGCAGACGAATCGCGCGAGAAGCGGCGTGTCGCCGGGGCCCTCGTCGAGCGGCCCTTCGTAGAGCGCATAGGTGGCCCCCGCTGCGCGCAGCCGCCGGTGGGTGGCGCGCGACAGGCGGGCAAAGATCATGTTGACCTCCGGCTCAAAGGCGAAATCGACCTCGGCCACCCCGCGCAGCCCCTCGGCCAGATAGGCGGCGCGGGTATTGGCGGTGCGCGCCGCGTCAAGCCAGGTGTTGCCCTCGAGAAAGCCCAGCATCTGTGCCGACAGAAACCGGTGCTTGGAAAACAGGTGCGCCGAGCGTTTGCGGCGCAGCTCGAACTCCCAGGCGTTCTCGGGCGAGAAGAAGATCACCGCCTCGACCCCCAGACAGCCGTTCTTGGTGCCGCCAAAGCTGACCGCGTCGATCCCCGCGCGCCAGGTCATCTCGGCGGGGGTGCAGCCGAGCGCGGCGATGGCATTGGCGAAACGCGCGCCATCAAGATGGGTGGGCATCCCGTGCGCGCGCGCCACGTCGCAAAGCGCGGCGATCTCGGCGCAGCTATAGAGCCGCCCGCGTTCCGTCGCCTGCGTGAGCGCCAGCGGGCCGTATTGCGGCGCGTGCACGTCACCGGCAGGCCAGGCGGCGATGGCGGCCTGCAACTCGGCGGGCGTCATCTTGTCGGCCTCGCCCACAAGGCTGAGCTTGGCACCGCCGGTAAAGAATTCGGGCGCGTTGCACTCGTCCACATGGATATGCGCGAGCGGCGTGCAGAACACCGTCTGCCAGGGCTGCGACAGCGTGGCGAGGCCAAGCGCGTTGGCCGCCGTGCCGGTGCCGACAAGGTAGATACTGGCCTGCGGGGCCTCGAACAGCGCGCGCAGCCGGTCGCGCACCCGGTCCATCAGCGCGTCCTCGCCGTAAGAGGGCATGAAGCCTTCATTGGCGGCGATCATGGCATCCATGACCTGCGGCAGGGCGGGGCCTGCATTGTCGGAGGCGAAATTCATGGGATTGGCTCCTCGATGATGTGATCTTCCCAGTCCTCCTCGGGGACCTCGTGTTCGGGCAGGGTGCGGTGCTGCATCGACACGCCCGCATCATGCACGCTCTGCGCGGTGCCCGAAATCAGCGGGTGCCAGTCATAAAGCCGCCTGCCCTGATGGAGCAGTTTGTAGGCGCAGGTCTCGGGCAGCCAATAGGCGTGGCGCTCGATGGTGTGGGGCTTCAATGAGATACATTCCGGCACGAACTGATGGCGGATCGGATATTGCCCGCAGCGGCAGGTGGTATCGTCGAAGAGGCGGCAGGCGACGCGGGTGAATGCAACCTCGCCGGTCTCGTCATCCTCAAGCTTGTTCATGCAGCATTTGCCGCATCCGTCGCAAAGCGCCTCCCATTCCGCCTGCGTCATGCGGGCAAGCGGCACCGTCTCCCAGTAGCGGGGCCGGAGGCCGCTGCGGTCGATGGGATCGCTCATATCGTGGCCAATATGCTGCGAGCGCGGGCGCAATCGGCATCCATCTGCGCGATGAACGCCTCCAGGCTCGGGAATGTCTCCTCAGCGCGCAGATAGTCGACAAGGCCCACCGAGAGATGCGCGCCATAGAGATCGCCCGAGAAATCGAAAAGAAATGTCTCCAGATTGGCCGCCTCGCCCTTGAACATCGGCCGCACGCCAAGCGAGGCCGCGCCGTGATACTGCCCCTTGTGCGGCCCGTCGAGCACATCGACAAGCACCGCATAAACGCCGAATTTGGGCGGGTGCAGACCGGCGATGGACATGTTGGCGGTCGGATAGCCAAGCGTGCGCCCGCGCCGTTCGCCGCCCACCACCGGCCCTTCGATGCGGTGCCAGTGACCCAGCATGGCGGCGGCGTCGCGCGGGCGGCCGTCCCCAAGTGCGGCCCGGATCGCGGTCGAGGAGACCTGCCCGCCCTCGCCCTCCAGCAGCGTGGCGATGGTCACGCCAAAGCCCATGTCCGCGCCGAAATCGCGCAGCATCGCGGCATTGCCCGCCCGCCCCTTGCCAAAGCAGAAATCCGCGCCCACGACCGCATGGGCAATGCCAAGCCCGTCGGCCAGCACCTCCTGCGCGAAGGCGCGGGGAGAGAGCGCCGCCATGGCGGCGTTGAAGCTCAACTCATAGAGCCACTCGACCCCCAGCTTTTCCAGCCGGTGCGCGCGCGCCTCGGCGCTCATCAGCCGGAAGGGCGGCGCGTCGGGGGCGAAATACTCGCGCGGGTGCGGCTCGAAGGTCAGGATGCCGAGCGGCGCGCCAACGGCCGCGCCCGCCTTGCGCGCAAGCTCGATCACCGAGCGGTGGCCAATATGCACCCCGTCGAAATTGCCGATGGCAACCGAGGCACCCCGATCGGTGCCTGTGGCAAAGCTGTGGTCGCGCAGGATCCGCATGATCGAGGGGTAGCGCCGGATCAGGACCGGCGCAAGACCGATCCGGGGAGAAGCGCGATGCCCGCCGCGAGGAGCGCCAGCAGCACCGCCGCACCGGTGACGAAGAGGGCCAGCGCCCCCGCCAGCGGCGAGAGCGGCAAGACTGCGAGCGCCTCGGGCAAGCCACCCGTGAGCAGAACCGGGCCAAGCGTGACGGCGAACCACAGCGCTAGCCCCGCCGCCGCCCCGCGCAGCACCAAAGCCGCCCCCGGCACCCGCCAGCCCCGGCGCAGCGCCGCCCATGGCCGCGCCAGATCGCGCCCGATGGCCAGAAGTGCCGGCACCACCAGCAACACCAGCACCATGCCGAAGCCCAGACCGTAAACAAGCGTGATCACCGTCGGCTTGAGGAATTGCGCCTGTGTCGAGCGCTCGAAGAGAAGCGGCGCCAGCCCCAGCACCGTGGTCAGCGTGGTCAGCAGCACGGGGCGCAGCCGGTCCGCCGCCCCCTCGATGATGGCGGGGATCAGGCCACGGCCCTTCGCATGGTCGTCGATCGAGGTCACAAGCACGATGGAATCGTTGATGATGATGCCGGTCATCCCCAGAAGCCCCACCACCGAGAACATCGACAGCGGCACATCCCACTGGATATGCCCCCAGATCGCGCCCACAAGGCCGAAGGGGATGACCGCCATCACCACCATGGGCCGCGTCCAGCTTGCAAAGACCAGCGACAGCACGAGATAGATGCCCAGAAGCGTCAGCATCAGGCCAAGCCGTGCGTCCGACAGGAACTCGTTTTCCTGCTCCGAGAGCCCCCCAATGCGGTATTCCACCTGATGGATGCCCGCGATCTCGGGCAGGATCTCGGCCTCGAGCACGCGCATGATCTCGGCGGCGCGCTCGGGGTCGTCCTCGGAGATGTCGCCGGTCACGTTGACATGGCGCAGCCCGTTCTCGCGCCGAACGGTGGCAAAGCCGGTGCGCGTGGTGACATGGACGATATCGGCAAGCGGCACGTAATAACCGCTGGTGCTGCGCAATTGCATCGTGTCGAGGAAATCCGCCGAGAGGTCCGCCTCGGGCAGTTCCACCCGGATCGCGGCAGAGCGCGGCCCGTCCGGGTAGGTGGCGGCCTCGATGCCGTTCACGCGGTTGCGCAGGGTGCGGCCCAACTCGTCGATGCTGAACCCGAGCGCCTGCCCGTGAGGGGTGAGTTCCAGCACCAGTTCGGCCTTGTCCCAGGCCAGGTTGTCCTCCAGCGCCGAGACCTCGGGGTAGCGCGCGAGCCGGGTCTTGAGTGCCTCGGCAGCGGATTTGAGCACCTCCGCCTCGGCCCCGTAAAGGGCGATGTCGAGCGCGTCGCCGCCGGGGCCCGAGCGCGCGCCGCGAAAGCTCAGCTCTTCGGTGAGCGGCAGGCGCGGCACACGATCCTGAAGGTCGGCGACGAAGGCAAAGCTGGAATAGGGGCGAAGATCGGGGTCGATCAGCTCAATGGATATACCCCCCACCAGATCGGCGTCGCGGGTGTCGGTCCCGGCCATGCCGCGCCCCGCGGCCCCACCCACCTGCGCCATGACATGCTCGACGGGGTTGAGACCGTGTTCGGCCTCATACGCCGCCCCGAGCGCGAGCACCGCCTCTTGCAGCGCGCGCATCTGCGCCACCGCATCCGCACGCGTGGCCCCCGGCACCATGGCGAAATTGCCCGTCACGCTGCCCTGTTCGGGCGCGTTGAAGAACCGCCAGGTGACATCGCCGCGCAGGAAGGCCCCCACTTGCAGCGCCAGAAGCAGGATCGCCCCGGCAATGACCGCATAGCGCGCGCGGATCACCAGCGCCATGAGCGGGCGAAAGGCCCGGTCACGAAAGGCTCCGAAGCCGCGATTGACCACGCGGCTTGGCCAGTCATACCAGTGCTCTTTGACGGAATGGGTCAGCGCATGGGCCATGTGGTTGGGCAGGATCAGGAAACATTCCACAAGGCTGGCCGCCAGCACGGCGATGACCGTGAAGGGAATGTCATAGATCAGGCTTCCGAACTGCCCGCCGATCACCGCCAGCCCGAAAAACGCAATCAGCGTGGTCAGCGTGGCCGAAAAGACCGGCAGCGCCATGCGCCCGGCGGCGCGTTCGGCGGCGACCATCGGCGGCTCGCCCAGCTTGCGGTGGCGCGCATCGGCATGTTCGCCCACCACGATGGCATCATCCACGACGATCCCCAGCGTGATGATCAGCGCGAAGAGCGAGATCATGTTGAGCGTGAGACCGGCGGCATACATGATCGCCAGCGCGGCCAGCATCGCCACCGGAATCCCCGCCGCCACCCAGAAGGCGGTGCGCGCGTTGAGAAAGAGAAAGAGCAGCCCGACGACAAGCGCCAGACCCATGGCGGCATTGTCGAGCAGCATGGCGATACGGCCCGAAATCGCCTCGGCGCGCGTCCGCACGAGGCCGATCTCCACCCCTTCGGGCAGGGCGCGCAGCATCTCGGCGGCGACCTCCTCGACCTGTGCCTGAATGCGCAGCGCATCGCCTTGCGCCGAGCGGCTGATCTGCACGGTGATGGCGGGGCGGTCGCCCACGAAATAGGCCAGCCCCCGGTCGACCGCGCCGCCGCGCACGGTCGCCACATCGCCGATGGTCAGCGCGCTGCCGTCGGGGTTGAGGCGCAGCGGAATGGCGGCGATCTCGGGCGCGCCGCGCGTGGCGGTGCCGGTGCGCAGCCGCGCATTTGCACCGGTCACATCGCCTGCGGGATCGGCATCGACGCGCGCGGCGATGGCCGCGGCGATCTGGGCCATGGTCACGTCATGGGCGATGAGCGCGCGGGCGGGGACCTCGACCAGCGTTTCGGGCGCGGCGACACCCTGAATGGTGGCGCGGGTGACGCCAACGGCGAAAAGACGGGCCACGAATTCATCGGCGATGCGCGCCAGTTGCTGTGCCTCCATCGGCCCGGTGATGACCACATCCGTCACCCGGTCAAGCCAGGCTCCGCGCCGCACCACCGGTTCCTCGGCCTCCTCGGGCAATGTGGTGATCTGGTCGAGCGCGGCCTGAACCTCGTCGGCGGCGCGGCCGATGTCCCAGCCCGGCTCGAACTCGAGCACGATGCTGGCGCTTTGCTCGCGCGAGGTGCTGCGCGCCCGCGTCACCCCCTCGACCGACAAGAGCGCGGGCTCGGCAAGCTGGACGATGGCGCTGTCCACATCCTCGGCGCTGGCCCCCTCCCAGGTGATCGAGACGGTGACATTGTCGACCACCACATCGGGAAAGAATTGCGCCCGCATCTTGGGCAGGGACAGAAGGCCAAGCGCCACCAGCACCACCAGAAGCAGGTTGGCCGCCGTGCGGTGGCGCGTGAAATACGACAGGATGCCCGCCACCCGGCTATCCCCCCATCCGGGGCTCGCGGCGCGCGGCGCTGCTGGCCGCGCCCTCTTCCGCCCCTGACGTGGCGGCCTCGGGCGTGAGGCGGCGCACCTTGAGACCCGCACCGAGGGCAGGGCTGCGCTCGGTCACGATCTCGCGGCCCGCGACGTCCCCGGCGCGCACAAGCACGTCATTGCCCTGACGCCGCAACAGCGTCACCGGCACCCGTTCCAGCCGGTCATCGGCACCGAGCGCCAGCACAGCGCCATCGGGGCCAAGCGCCGAGGCAGGCAGGCGCGCGACATCCCCAAGCGGTGGCTCTTTCACGGTGACGGTCACGAAATCGCCCGGCTTCATCGCGGGCGCGTCATCGAGCGTGGCAAAGATCATGCGCCCGCTTTCGCCCTCGGCCAGCGCTGCGGCCTCGCGCGCGACGCGCCCTGTGGCTGTGATCCGCGCCGCGCCGCTCTCGAGCGTGACGGTGACGGGGGCGGGACGCAGCGCGCCGCTCTTGTCGATCAACTCGGCATATTGCGCGTTGGAGACGCGAAACGCCACGTCGAGCGCGCGCCCGTCCACCAGAAGCGCAAGCTGTTCATTGGCCGAGACAAGGCGGCCCGCGACCACGCTCACCTCGCTCAGCGTGCCCGAAAATCCGGCGGTGATGCGTGTCTCGGCCAGCCGCCGCTCGGCCTCCGACAGGGCAAGCTCTGCGCGGGCGGTGGCGGTGGCGGCCTGATCGATGCGCGCCTCGGCCAGCGCCAGCGCCTGCCGACCGGCCAACACTGCCTGCCGCGCCTGAACGAGGTTGTATTCGGCGGCCTCGATGGCCGTCAGCGTGCCCACGCCGCGCGATTCCAGATCGCGTTGCCGCGCCAGCGCGCGGGTCTGGATCTCGGCCTGTTCCTGCCGTGCGGCCAGTTCGTCATGCGCCAGGTCCAGCGCCCGCACCGCCTCGCGCTCCTCTGCGCGGGCATCGGCCAGATCGGTCTTGCTGCGCGCCAGTGCGGCCTCTGCATCGGCGGGGTCGATGCGCGCCAGAACCTGCCCCGCCGTGACAGTTCCGCCCTCGACGAAGCCCGGCGCAAGCTCGGTGATGACACCCCCCGCCTGCGCCCGGATTTCCAGCGTGCGGCGGCTCTCGATCCGGCCGAAGGCTGTCAGGGTGGGTGCCACGGTCTCGGCTTCGGGCCGGATCACGCGCACGGCAAAGACCCGCTCGCGCCGCTCGGGCACGCGCGCCTCGCGGCCTGCGCGCTCTTCGACGGCAAGGCGCAGGGTCTGGCCCGCATAGGCCAGAAGCCCGAGTGTGACCGAGAGCAGAAAGAGACCGAGAAGCCCCTGACGAAGAAAGCGCATGACGCGGACCCTAGAGACATGGTGCCGGGATGCGGCACCCTCGACAATGTAACCGCGACGGGGCGAAAACCAAGTCACGCCCCTGTAATACGGGCGCGCGCGCTATTTCCGGCGCCGATGCTCGTCGAGACGGGGCATGATCTCGACGAAGTTGCAGGGCAGGTGACGGTAATCGAGTTGAAGGCGGAGGATCTCGTCCCAGGCATCCTTGCAGGCACCGGGGCTTCCGGGCAGGGCAAAGAGATAGGTGCCCCCCGCCACACCGCCCGTCGCGCGGCTCTGCACCGCCGAGGTGCCGATCTTGCCCATCGAGACCATGGCAAAGACCGTGCCGAAGGCGTCGATCTCCTTCTCGTAGACATCGCGGTGCGCCTCGACGGTCACATCGCGCCCCGTGAGGCCGGTGCCGCCGGTCGAGATCACCACATCGACCCCCGGATCGGCGATCCATTCGCGCAGATGCGCGGCGATCTGGTCGCGCTCGTCGCGCACGATCATGCGGTCCACCAGCAGATGCCCCGCCGCCTCGATCCGTTCGGCCAGCACGTCGCCGGAGCGATCCTGCGTCAGGTCGCGCGTGTCCGACACCGTGAGCAGCGCGATACGCACGGGAATGAAATCCTTGGTCTCGTCGATACGCGACATGGGGTCAGGTCCTTTGCATGACGGCCAGACGGATGGCCAAAGCGGTGAAAATCGTGGCCGAGGCGATCCCCAGGGCCCGCGCGAGGCGCGGCGAGGTGGCAAGGTGGCGGCCCAGACCACCGGCAAAGACGCCGACGAGGCCGTTGATGACAAACCCGCCTGCCGCCAGAATGAGCCCGAAAACAAGGAATTGCGGCAGGATCGCGCGCGCGGGATCGACGAATTGCGGCACGAAGGCGAGCACGAAAAGAATGACCTTCGGATTGAGCAGGTTGACCACCATACCCTCGCGGAACGCGCGGGCTGCGCCCATCGTGCGGGCCTGCGTCCGGATCGGTCCCTGCCGGAGTGCGCCCCAGGCCAGCCACAGAAGATAGGCCACGCCCAGCCAGCGGATAACGTCGAGCGCCAGCGGAAACGCCGCGATCATGGCCGCAAGGCCCAGTCCCGCCAGCGTGACATGCGCCATGCCCCCCGCAGATATGCCCGCGCTGGCGGCGAGGGCGGGGCGCGGGCCCGCCCGCAGGCCGAGACCGAGGCAGAACATCATGTCCGCCCCCGGCGTGAGGTTGAGCGCAAGACCGGCAGGCACAAAGGCCAAGAGCGTGAGCGGATCGACAATCATTCCGCCGCCTCGCTCAGCCGCGATCCGAGGAGGAGCAGATCGGCCCAGGCCTCGCGCTTGGCCGCCGGATTGCGCAGAAGGTAGGCGGGGTGGAACATCGGCAGGGCGGGTCGGCCGAACGCCTCGGCCCACTGCCCGCGCAGACGGGTGATGCCGCGTCGGTTCAGCCCTGCCTCGCAGCTTATGTTGCCCATGAGGATGAGCAGATCGGGCGCGGCCAGTGCGACATGGCGTGCCACGAAAGGGCGCATCATGGCGATTTCCTCGGGCTGCGGGTCGCGGTTCTGCGGTGGCCGCCAGGGCAGGACATTGGTGATGTAGACGGCGCGCGCCGGGTCCTCGGCATGCCGGTCAAGCCCGATGGCCGCAAGCATCCGGTCGAGCAACTGACCGGCGCGACCCACGAAGGGGCGGCCCGCGATATCCTCTTCGCGCCCCGGTGCCTCGCCCAGGATCATAACCCGCGCACCGGGGCGGCCATCGGCAAAGACAAGGCTGCGCGCGCCCTGCCGCAAGGGGCAATGCGGCCAGGCGGCCATGGCAGCGCGCAGCGCGTCGAGCGTGGGTGCGGCGCGGGCGGTGGCTTCGGCCTCGGCGACGGGGTCAGTCGCCTGTGGCGCGGGCGCGGGGGATGCACCGGCCGTCCTCGTCGCCGGTTTCGCGGACTTTTCGGGCAGGTCGTAACGGTTGAGCGGCGCGTCCCCGATCGCCTCGGTCGCACCAAGCTCGATCTGCCAGGCGAGGCTCGCCAGCGCCGCCTCCGGGGTCAGGGTCGATTCCATGGCCCGAAGGCTACCCCGGGGCGCGGGCGGGCGAAAGGGGCCACGCCGCCGCGCATCCGGCACGCGGGGCTTGAGTATTTGTGGAACAGTGAAGCCGGGCCGTGGCTTGCCGATGCGGGCGCGCGTTTCTATAAGCGAGGGAATTCGCAAGGAGGCGGCATGACCTTTGCCCACGCGCATCTTCTCGGGATCGAACCGCTCGCGCCCGGCGACATCACCGCCATTCTCGATCTGGCAGAGGACTATGTGACGCTCAACCGCAGCGCGGCCAAGCATGGCGACGCGCTCAAGGGGCTGACGCAGATCAACATGTTCTTCGAGGCCTCGACCCGCACGCAGGCCAGTTTCGAGCTGGCGGGCAAGCGGCTGGGTGCGGATGTGATGAACATGGCGATGCAGGCCAGTTCCCTCAAGAAAGGCGAGACGCTCATTGACACGGCGCTCACGCTCAACGCGATGCATCCCGATTTGCTTGTGGTGCGTCACCCCCAGTCCGGCGCGGTCGATCTCCTGGCGCAAAAGGTGCGCTGCGCGGTTCTCAACGCAGGCGACGGGCGGCACGAGCATCCCACGCAGGCGCTGCTTGATGCGCTGACGATCCGGCGCGCCAAGGGGCGGCTGCACCGGCTGAGCATCGCCATTTGCGGCGATATCGCCCATAGCCGGGTGGCGCGGTCGAACATCCTGCTCCTGGGCAAGATGGAGAACCGGGTGCGCCTGATCGGGCCGCCCACGCTCATGCCTGCCGGGATCGCCGAGTTCGGCGTCGAGGTCTTCGACGACATGCGCGCAGGCCTTGAGGGGGTCGATGTGGTGATGATGCTGCGCCTTCAGAAAGAGCGGATGGATGGCGGATTCATCCCCAGCGAGCGGGAATATTACCATCGCTACGGGCTTGATGCCGAGAAGCTGGCGATTGCGAAACCGGACGCCATCGTGATGCATCCCGGCCCGATGAACCGGGGTGTCGAGATCGACGGCGAGATCGCCGACGACATCAACCGCTCGGTGATACAGGACCAGGTGGAGATGGGTGTCGCGGTGCGCATGGCGGCCATGGACCTTCTGGCGCAGGGCCTGCGGGCGCGGCGCGCGGCGTGAGCGTCACGCTCGATATCCCGGCGCAGGAAGCGCATGTGCTGCGGGTCTTCGCGGTGATGGACAAGGCGTTGACCGAGCAAGAGGTGGTTTCGGCACTCGGGGCCGACGGGCTGGCCCGTGACGAGATCGAGCTTTTCGACATGGCGGATTTGCAGGATATGACGCTCTCGGCTTACCTCGCCGAGGGGCACGGGATCGGCGAGGCCGAGATCGGGCCGATGCGCGCACAGCTTGACGGGCTGAGCGGGCGCGCCCTCTTGCTGCCGTCGCGCGCCTTTCAGGGTCGCGCGCTGCGGCTCTCGGTGGGGGCGGCGCTGCGCCTTGTGGGGCGGTTCGAGGAAGCGCGCGCGCCGGTGCGATTCGCGCCGTTGCCTGCGGGCGGGGCGGCGGGCGTGACTGGCACCAAGGGCGACGCAAGGCCAGGACGGGCCGCCCGCCTGGCGGCTTTGGTGTTCTTCCTCGGGCTCGCGGTGCTTGCGGCGCTGGTGCTCTGGCTGGCGGAGGGCGCATGAGCGAGGGTCTGATCCATGCCATGACGCCCACCACCGCGCTCGAGGACGGCGAGCGCGTGACCCGGAGTTTTCATCCCGACCGCGCGACCTATTGGCGCGATCATGCCTGGCTGGCGGCCGGGGCGATGGCGCTTGGCATGGCGGTGCTCTGGGCGATCGGCAATCCGCATGTCTGGACTGGCGCTGTGGGGGGTCTTGCGGCGATTGCGGTGCGCGGTTTTTACGTGGCCTCGGATGAATTGAAGGCGCGTTGGGATCTGACCGACCGGCGGCTCCTGGGCCCGCAAACCCGCGCGGTGCGTCTCTCGGATATCAAAGCCGTGCGCGGTCTGGGCAGTGCCGTGCAGGTGGTGACCGCCTCGGGCGACAAGCATCTGATCAAGTATCAGGCCAATCGCGCCGCAACCGAGGCGCGGATTCGCGCGGCGATGGGGAGGGAATGATGCAGGAACCGAAAGACCCGCGCATGTCCGGCAAGATCGCGATGCTGGCGCTTCTGGTGCTGGTGGCGCTGACCGTGGTGATGGTTTGGCTGGCGGGATGAGCGAACTGGGCAGGCTGCGCAGGGTCGAGTTGCGCGACATCTGGCAATCGGAGGCGCAGGATTTCACGCCTTGGCTGGCGCGCGAGGATAATCTTGCGCTGCTTGGTGAGACCTTGGGTATTGATCTGGAACTTGAGGCGGTGGAGCAGAATGTCGGGCCGTTCCGCGCCGATATCCTTTGCAAGGATACGCTCTCGGATCGCTGGGTGTTGGTCGAGAACCAGTTGGAGCGCACCGATCACACGCATCTGGGGCAGTTGATGACCTATGCGGCGGGGCTTGATGCCGTCACCATCGTCTGGATCGCCGCGCGGGTGGCCGACGAGCACCGCGCGGCGATGGACTGGCTCAACGAGATCACCGATAGCGAGGTGCGCTTCTTCGCGCTGGAGGTGGAGTTGTGGCGCATCGGCGACAGCCCCGCCGCGCCCAAGTTCAACGTGGTGAGCAAGCCGAATGACTGGTCGCGGAGCACAGCCTCGGCCAAACGCTCGGTCGAAGAGGCGCTGACACCGACGCGCGCGCTGCAACAACGATACTGGCAAGGGGTTCAGGCACTTGTCGCCCAGAAGGGCGGCCCGCTGCGCCCGGTCTCGGCCCCAGCGCAATCATGGCTTGTCCACGGGATCGGCAAGACCGGCGTGCTCCTCGGAATGGCCATGAATACGCGGGACAACTGGGTGCGCGTCGAAATCTATCTGACCGGAAAATGGGCAAAGCGGGATTTCGCGGCCCTGCAAGCCAACAAGGATGTGATCGAACAGACATTCGGGACCGCGCTCGACTGGCAAGCCTTGCCGGACAAGCAGGACGCCAGAATATGTCATGCGCTTGATGCAGAGGTTGGTAGTGAGGCCGACTGGTCAGGGCAGCACGAATGGCTTGTTCGTCACGCCATTCGTCTGCATGACACGTTCCGACCCCATGTCGCGCGTCTCTTAAGGCGCATATCTGCCGAGGACGGAGAATGACCACCACCCTTTTCACCAATGCCCGCCTGATCGACCCCGAGGCGGGGACGGATACACTCGGCTGGCTCCTGGTCCAAAAGGGCGTGATCGCCGGACGGGGCACCGGCGAGGACAGGCCGCAGGCCGAAGCGGTGATCGACTGCGGCGGGCAGTGTCTCGCGCCCGGTATCGTCGATATCGGCGTCAAGGTCTGCGAGCCGGGCGAGCGGCACAAGGAGAGCTATCGCTCGGCGGGCCTCGCGGCGGCGGCGGGGGGGGTCACCACCATGGTCACCCGGCCTGACACCACGCCCGCCATCGACACCCCCGAAGTTCTCGAATTCGCCCGCCGCCGCGCCAACGAGGCCGCCCCCGTCACCGTCCTGCCCATGGCCGCGCTCACCAAGGGGCGCGAGGGGCGCGAGATGGTCGAGATCGGCTTTCTGATGGATGCGGGCGCGGTGGCCTTCACCGATTGCGACCACGTGGTGCGCGACACCAAGGTTCTGAGCCGCGCGCTGACCTATGCGCGCAGCCTCGGCGCGCTGGTGATCGGCCATCCACAGGACCCCGGCCTGAGCGCGGGCGCGGCAGCCACCTCCGGCAAATTCGCCAGTCTGCGCGGCCTGCCCGCCGTCTCGCCCATGGCCGAGCGGATGGGGCTGGATCGGGACATCGCCCTGCTGGAGATGACGCGCGCGCGCTATCACGCCGATCAGATCACCACCGCGCGTGCCCTGCCAGCCCTGCAAAGGGCCAAACGCAACGGTCTTGATATCACGGCGGGCACATCCATCCATCACCTGACGCTGAACGAGTTGGACGTGTCGGATTACCGCACCTTCTTCAAGGTCAAGCCGCCCTTGCGCGCCGAAGAAGACCGTCAGGCGGTGATCGAGGCGCTGCGCGAGGGGCTGATTGATATCATCAGTTCCATGCACACCCCGCAGGACGAGGAAAGCAAGCGCCTGCCCTTCGAGGAGGCGGCGAGCGGCGCGGTGGCGCTCGAGACGCTGCTGCCTGCCGCATTGCGCCTCTATCATGCCGAGGCGCTCGACCTGCCGACGCTCTGGCGCGCTCTGTCGCTGAACCCGGCAAAGCGGCTCGGCCTTGCCTCGGGGCGGCTCGGCCTCGGCGCGCCCGCCGATCTGGTGCGCTTCGATCCGGGCAAGCCCTTCATCCTCGACCGCTTCGCACTGCGCTCGAAGTCCAAGAACACGCCGTTTGACGGCGCGCGCCTGCAAGGTAAGGTCATGGCGACCTATGTCGCTGGCACCTGCGTTTACGAGGCCCCCTGATGCCCCTGATCGAAAGCACCCCCTCGGCCCTCCTGCTCTGGGCGGTGATCGGTTATCTGCTTGGCTCGATCCCCTTCGGCATGGTGCTGGCGCGGCTCATGGGGCTGGGCAATCTGCGCGAGATCGGATCGGGCAATATCGGCGCGACCAACGTGCTGCGCACCGGCAACAAGACGGCGGCCGCGCTCACGCTGCTGCTTGATGGTGGCAAGGGGGCGGTGGCGGTGCTTCTGGCGCGTGCCGTTGCGGGCGAGGATGCGGCGCAAATCGCGGGGTTCGCGGCTTTTCTCGGCCATTGCTACCCGGTCTGGCTGCGCTTTGCCGGGGGCAAGGGTGTGGCGACATTCCTCGGCCTGCTTCTGGCGCTGGCGTGGCCGGTGGGGGTGGCCGCGTGCCTGACATGGCTGGCTACGGCGGTGCTCATGCGGATTTCCTCGCTGGCGGCATTGGTGGCGGCGGTGACGGCCCCGGTGTGGATGCTGATCCTCGGGCAGGGCGGCGCGGTGGTGCTGGCCATCGCGCTGGCGGCGCTCATCCTGTGGCGGCACCGGGGTAATATCGCGCGGCTGCGCGCGGGCACCGAGCCGAGGATCGGGAAGGGCTGAGCCGGGGGCGGCGCTTTGCCGTTTCAGGTGGCGGTCAAACCGCGATAGAGATCGGCCACCGGATCGACCCCAAGCGCCACATCGTCAAGGCTGAGCACCGTGCCGCGCGCCACGTCGCGCAGCATCGCCACGCCATGCGCAAGGCCGATGGGCAGGGCCGTGCGCGCCTGCGCCACCGGCTGCGCCTTGCCCCAGACGGTATAGCCGCCCTCGCCGTCGAGCACCTCGCCTGCCTTGAGATCGCGCTTGGCCACCGCCGCGACGGTGCCGCGCATCTCGCGCGCCTGTCCGGTGGGTTCGCCGCGCAGGGCCGCGCTCAGCACCGAGACCGAGAGTTCCAGCCCGATCAGGTGATAGGGCTTGTGCATCGCGGCAAAGCGCCCGGTGCTGTCCGTGGGTAAGCCGTATTGCCGGAAACAGGCCGCCGCGTAATCGTTCGGGGCCTCGAACACCACGTAGACCCCCCATCGCAGATCGCGGAACACGGGCCGGCCGTCGCGTTCGAGCGATGACACCGTTTCCACCATGCCACGCCCCGCAAGCTGACCGCCAAGGTCGCGCGGGCGCAGCACATGGGCGAGGTCATCGACACCGCAGGGCGGGAAGGCAAGGCCCGCCTCGGGCACGTCGAGACCGCAGGCATTGGCGATGGCGACCATCTCGATGGCGCTCTTGGTGCCGTCGAGAAAGGAGTTGAACATCTGCGGGTTCATCCCCGCCTCTGCGGCCTCTTGCGCCGTCAGCCCGTAATGCGACCACACGTCGTCGGGGGTGACTTCGTGATAGGCGGGCAGGTATTTGGTGCCCTTGCCAGCGGCGGTGACGTGAAAGCCGGTGGCGCGCGCCCAGTCGACCATTTCCGAAACGAGCGCGGGCTGATCGCCGTAAGCCATCGAATAGACCACGCCCGCCGCCCGTGCCTCGGCGGCAAGCGCGGGGCCCACGAGCACATCCGCCTCCACGTTGACCATGACCACATGCTTGGCCGCCGCGATGGCGGCGCGCGCATGGGCGATGCCCGCGCGCGGATGGCCGGTGGCCTCGATCACCACATCCACATCGTCGCGCACGGCAAGTGCTGCGCCGTCATCAAGAAAGGCGGTCGCCGCCACCCGGCCTTCGTCCCAGCCCACGGTGCGGCAGGCGCGGCGCGCGCGGTCAGGGTCCAGATCGGCAATGGCCGCGACCGCGAGGCCCTTGATCGTCGGCACCTGCGCCAGAAACATCGAGCCGAACTTGCCCGCGCCGATCAAGCCTGCGCGCACCGGTGTGCCGCGCGCCTCGGCCTCTGCCGCCAGTCTTGCCAGATTCATGCTATCTCTCCATCCCGTGTCGCGCATATCTGAACACGCGCCTTCGCCCGCGCGCAAGGGACGGTTGACACCACAGGGCGGACATATATAAGCGCGGCTTCATTGGTGTTGGTGGCCCCCGCAAGGGGATGCCTGTCGGGAGCAATCCAGAGGACAACGCCCTTTTGACAACTCAGAAGGAGACCAGCCGTGACCAAACGCACGTCTGCCAAGTATAAAATCGACCGCCGCATGGGCGAAAACATCTGGGGCCGCCCCAAATCGCCTGTCAACAAGCGCGAATACGGCCCCGGCCAGCACGGCCAGCGCCGCAAGGCCAAGATTTCCGATTTCGGCCTCCAGCTTCGCGCCAAGCAGAAGCTCAAGGGCTATTATGGCGACCTGACCGAAAAGCAGTTCCGCCGCATCTTTGCCGAGGCCGAGCGCCGCAAGGGCGATACCGGTGAAAATCTGGTGGGCCTGCTGGAGCGCCGCCTCGATGCCGTGGTCTATCGCGCCAAGTTCGTGCCGACCATGTTCGCGGCGCGCCAGTTCGTGAACCACGGCCATGTGACGGTGAACGGTCAGCGCGTCAACATCCCCTCCTACCGCGTGAAAGAGGGTGACGTGATCGAGGTGCGCGACAAGTCGAAACAGATGGCGGTGCTGCTTGAGGCCGTGCAACTGGCCGAGCGCGACGTGCCCGATTACGTCGAGGTCGATCATTCCAAGATGGTCGCCACCTTCGTGCGCCAGCCGGGCCTCTCGGATGTGCCCTACCCGGTGATGATGGAACCGAATCTCGTCATCGAATATTACGCACAGAACTGATCCTGCGGGATCCTCTGTCAGCAACCTGCGAAAGCCGCCTCTCGGGGCGGCTTTTTGCATGGGCGTCAACGCATGATTTCTGGCGGACAATCCTGTATTTCTCACCGCTTTGGTCGGTCTGCGGAGACAGTGACACGGAAAATCTGCGGGACGGGACCAGATTTGCCCAGATTGCCCGTCAAGAAGGGAAAACCGAACTCTGTCGGGTGATCGCGGCTGCGGGGGCGCTGCGGCATCGGGCTGCCTGAATTGAGGGACTGAGCATGACGATACCCCGCCTTGGTGCGCCTTCTGCGCGCCCCTTGTCCCTTCGCTCCGACGACCTGCCGACGCGCCGCTACCGCTGTCTCTGGCTTGATCTCGGTGGCACGGTCAGCGAGACCGAACGTCCCCTGCCCGCGCTGCCCCTGCTCGATGCGGCGCATGGCGGCTTTGCGCGCGGCGCGCTGATCGAGACGCCACGCGGGCCGACGGCCATCGAGGACCTTCTGCCCGGCGATAGCGTCTCCACCGCAGGTCAGGGCGCGCTGCCGGTGCTCTGGATCGGCAGCACCGCCCTGCACCCGGAGAGCGACACGCCGGGGCCGCTGACCCGGATCATGGCGGATGCCTACGGGATCGGACGGCCCTTTGCCGATCTGATGATGGGACCGGGCGCGCGCCTGATGGCGCGCCCGCGCAGCCTGCGCGCGCGGATCGGGGCCGAGCGGGTTCTGACGCCTGCCCATGCCCTCGCTGACGGGATGACCGCGTTTCGCCTGACACCACGACAGCCGGTGACGCTCTATCACATCGCCTTGCGGCGGCACGCCGTGATCACCGTGAACGGCATAGAGACCGAGAGTTTTCATCCCGGCGCGGGTTTCGAGCGGTCGCTTGAGCCCGCCACGCTCCGGCACGTGATGAGCGCCTTTCCCCACGTCGCCGCACCTCAGGATTTTGGCCCGCTCGCGCATATGCGCCTGCCGCTCGATGCGCCCGAACTGGCCGATCTGGTCTGAGCGCGCCGCTCAGGCGGGCTGATCGAGCCGCGCCTCGAGGATGTCGAACGGCACGCCCGGCTCGTCCTTGGCGCCGCGAATCACCAAAGACGTCTTGACGCTCGCCACGTTGTCGGCCGCCGTCAACTCTTCGGTCAGGAAGCGCTGGAAGGTCGAAAGGTCCGGTGCCACGCATTTCAGGATGAAATCCACCTCACCGTTGAGCATGTGACACTCACGCACCAAGGGCCAGGCGCGGCACCGCGCCTCGAAGGCCGAGAGATCCGCCTCGGCCTGGCTCTGCAAGCCCACCATGGCAAAGACCTGCACCTCGAAGCCCAGTTCGCGCGGGTCGATATCGGCGTGATAGCCCCGGATGAACCCCTGTTCCTCGAGCGCGCGCACCCGCCGCAGACAGGGCGGCGCGGAGATGCCGACGCGCCGGGCCAGTTCGACATTGGTCATCCGGCCATCGGCCTGCAACTCGGCCAGGATCTTGCGGTCGATCGGATCGAGACGGGCACCCGCCATAGGTTTTCCCCTTGCTGATTTCGCGGATGTTATAGCAGCAGCCCGCCAATGCGCAATAATGTTTCACCCATGCGCAAGATAGTTTCCATCAGCCCGCTGCGGCCGGGGGTTTCATGCCGCCCGCGCCGCCGCTATATCTCCGCCCGAACCGCCGCCCAAGGAAAGGCCCCCCATGTCCGATACCCGCCATACCCGCTGCCTCATCATCGGTTCCGGCCCTGCCGGCTATACCGCCGGGGTCTATGCCGCGCGCGCCATGCTCTCGCCCGTCCTTGTGCAGGGGATCGAGCCGGGCGGGCAGCTCACCACCACCACCGAGGTCGAGAACTGGCCCGGCGATACCGAGGTTCAGGGCCCCGACCTGATGGTGCGGATGGAGGCCCATGCGCGGGCCATGGGCTGCGAGATCGTCGGCGACATCATCACCGATCTGGATGTGGAAAGCCGCCCCTTCGTGGCAAAGGGCGACAGCGGCGCGACCTATACCGCCGATGCCGTGATCCTCGCCACCGGGGCGCGCGCCAAATGGCTGGGACTGGAGAGCGAAGAGGCGTTCAAGGGCTTTGGCGTCTCGGCCTGCGCGACCTGCGACGGGTTCTTCTATCGGGGGCAGGAGATCGTCGTGATCGGCGGCGGCAACACGGCGGTGGAAGAGGCGCTCTTCCTGACCAATTTCGCCTCCAAGGTGACGCTCATTCACCGCCGCGACGAATTGCGCGCCGAGAAGATATTGCAGGATCGGCTGTTCAAGAACCCCAAGATCGAGACGCTCTGGTTTCACACGCTCGAAGAGGTCACCGGCACCGACAACCCCAAAGGCGTCGAGGGCGTGCGGGTGCGTCATGTCGAGACCGATGCCATCACCGAAATCCCCTGCAAGGGCGTGTTCATCGCCATCGGCCACGCCCCTGCCAGCGAACTGGTCAAGGGCAAGGTCGAGATGCATCACGGCGATTACGTCAAGGTGGCACCGGGCAGCACCCGCACCTCTGTGCCGGGGCTTTTCGCGGCGGGCGATCTCACCGATCATGTCTATCGTCAGGCGGTGACCAGCGCCGGGATGGGCTGCATGGCCGCGCTCGATGCCGAGCGGTGGCTCGCCGAACAAGAGGGCTGAGACCGGGGGGCCAGCCCCCCGAACCCCCCGGGATATTTGAGGCCAGAAGAAACCGGGGCCGGGTTAAGGCTTTGTTCAGGGATGCCGGTCTAAGGTGATCTTCGGACGAAGGACACAGGGCATCATGGGCGCACCACCGGCACGGATCGAGGCCCCGGCGCGGCAAGGGGCGGCGGCGCATCTCAGCCGCGCGCAAAAGGCCGCGATCATCGTGCGCTTTCTCGTGAACGAGGGGGCGGACGTGCCGCTGAAGGAGTTGCCGGAGGGGTTGCAGGCGCGGCTGACCACGCAGATGGGGTCCATGCGCTATGTCGACCGCAGCACCCTCGCCGAGGTGGTCGCCGAATTCGCGCGCGAGCTTGAGGGGATGGGCCTCACCTTTCCGCGCGGCGTGGCGGGCGCGATTTCGGCGCTCGATGGCCGGATCAGCGCGCAGACCGCCGCACGCCTGCGCAAGGAGGCGGGCGTGCGCCAATACGGCGACCCGTGGGAACTGGTGCGCCGCACCGATCTTGCGGCGCTCGTGCCGGTGATCGAGGGTGAGAGCGCGGAGGTCGCTGCCGTGATGCTCTCCAAGCTCGAGGTGGCGCGCGCGGCCGAGTTGCTCGGGCTATTGCCGGGACCGGTGGCGCGCCGCATCACCTATGCGATCTCGCAGACCGGCGCGGTCAGCCCCGAGGCGGTGGACCGGATCGGCCTCGCGCTTGCCGCGCAGTTGCAGGACGTGCCCGAGACCGCCTTTGCCGAGGGCGCGGTGGCCCGGGTCGGCGCGATTCTGAACTATTCGGCGGCGGCGATCCGCGACGAGGTGCTCGAGGGGCTGGAAGAGACCGATCAGGATTTCGCGGCACTGGTGCGGCGCGCGATCTTTACCTTCGTGCACCTGCCCGAACGTGTCAAACCCACCGACGTGCCGCGCATCCTGCGCGAGGTGGATCAGTCCACGCTCGTCACCGCGCTCGCGGGGGCGCAGGCCGGGGATCTGGCCCCGGTCGCCGACTTCCTGCTGGCGAACATGTCCAAACGCATGGCCGACGCCCTGCGTGAGGAAATCGCCGAGCGTGACCGCGTGCGACCGCGCGACGCCGAGGCCGCGCAAACCGAGGTGGTCAACGCCGTGCGCCGGCTTGAAGCGGCGGGAGACATTGCCCTTATCCGTCCCGATGAGGCCGGGGCCGAGGATGACTAGCCCTTGCCTTGCCAGGCCGCGCCCTGTTTCGGTCGTGGATCGCTTGCTTTGGATGGTGCGCGCCGTTATCGGATGTAAAGTCCGGGCTGTTGGCATGGACAGCAGTCCTCGAAGGGTGGCTGGCCTTGGATATTCCCGATCTCTCCAACCTCGCCGCGCCCGGAATCCGCATCGCGGTGCGGGTGACGCCCCGGGCCGCGCGCACGCGACTGACGGTCGAGGGCGATACGTTGCGCGCCTACGTGACCGTGGTGCCAGAGGATGGCAAGGCCAATGCTGCGGTGCAGGCGCTGCTGGCCAAAGCGCTCGGGGTGGCGAAATCGCGGCTGGTGCTGGTGCGTGGCCAGACATCGCGCGACAAGCTGTTCGAGGTGACCTGACCTGGCTCAGCCCTCGGCGATCCAGCGGATATGACGCTCACCACGTTCGGCGGCCAAGCGCAATTGCCGCTGCCGCTCGCGGAAACGGGCCTTGTCGGCCTCTGTTGTCTCTTGCGCGCAATGATGACAGGCCACCCCCGCCTCGTAGTCCGGGTGCGCGCGGTCCTCGGGCAGGATCGGACGGCGGCAGGCATGGCAAAGAAGGTGCGGCCCCCGCCGCAGCCCGTGCCCGACCGACACCCGCCCATCAAACACGAAACAGTCTCCGTGCCAGAGGCTGTCCGCCTCGGGCACCTCCTCGAGGTATTTGAGGATCCCGCCCTTGAGATGATAGACCTCTTCGACCCCCTGACCGAGCAGGTAGTTCGTCGATTTCTCGCAGCGGATCCCGCCGGTGCAGAACATCGCCACGCGCTTGTTGTGAAAGCGCGCCTTGTTGGCCTCCCACCAGGCGGGAAAGTCGCGAAAGCTCTTGGTGCCGGGGTCGACCGCACCGCGAAACGTGCCGATGGCCACCTCATAGGCGTTGCGCGTGTCGATCACCGCGACATCGGGGCTTTCGATCAGCGCGTTCCACTCGGAGGGCGCGACATAGTGACCGACCCCGGCGCGCGGGTCCACATCGGGCACGCCCATGGTGACGATCTCGCGCTTGAGGCGGACTTTCATGCGCCCGAAAGGGGCGGCCTCGCTGGTGCTTTCCTTCCAGTCGAACGTGGCGCATCCCGGCAGCGTGCGGATATGGTCAAGCACGCGGGAAATGCCATCATGCGGCCCCGCGATCGTGCCGTTGATCCCCTCGCGCGCCAGCAAGAGCGTGCCGCACACGCCTGCATCCTCGCTCAGGGCAAGCAGCGGCGCGCGCAGGGCGGCCGGGTCATCGAAACGGGTGAAGTGATAGAGGGCAGCGATGCGATACATGGGGCGGATTTACGCAAGCCGCGCCCGCACGGCAAGAGCCGGGATTGACGCATGGGCGCGGCGCGCTTACCCATGCGGGCCATGACCCATGCACTGCTCGTGATCGACATTCAGGCCGATTTCTGCCCCGGCGGCGCGCTCGCCGTGCCGCAGGGCGATGCGATCGTGCCCGGCGTCAACGCCCTGATGGAGGATTACACCGAAGTTGTCCTGACGCAGGACTGGCACCCCGCGGGCCATTCCTCCTTCGCCACCGCGCATCCGAGCAAGGCCCCGTTCGAGACGGTGGAGATGGCTTACGGCACACAGGTTCTCTGGCCGGATCACTGCGTGCAGGGCAGTGCGGGCGCGGCCTTTCATCCAGCACTCGTGACCGACCGGGCGAATTTGATCATCAGGAAGGGCGGCAATCCCCGTATCGACAGCTATTCCGCGTTCTTCGAGAATGACCGGACCACGCCGACGGGGCTGCACGGCTACTTGCAGGAACGCGGGGTCACGACCCTGACGCTTGTCGGCCTCGCGCTCGATTTCTGCGTGTGTTATTCGGCCCTCGACGCCGCGCGGCTGGGATATGACGTCACCGTGCAGCGCGATCTTACCCGCGCGATCGACCTTGACGGCTCGCTCGCCGCGGCAGAGAGGGCGATGCGCGCGGCGGGGGTTGCGCTTGCCTGACGCGGGCGGCCTTGGTGACGAGATCCGCGCCTGCCGCCTCTGCGCCGACCGCTTCGCTGCCACGGCCACCGCCCATGCGCCACGCCCGGTGGTCTGGTTCCGGCCCCATGCGCAGATCCTGATCGCGGGGCAGGCGCCGGGCCTTCGGGTTCACACCTCCGGCAAGCCGTTCGACGATCCCTCGGGCGCGCGGTTGCGCGCTTGGCTCGGGCTGAGCGCGGCAGAGTTCCATGACCGCGAGCGGGTGGCAATCGTGCCCATGGCCTTTTGCTTTCCGGGCTATGACGCCAAGGGGGCCGACCTGCCGCCGCCGCCCGTCTGCGGCCGGACATGGCACGCCCGCGTCATGGCCCATCTGCGTGCCGTGCGCCTGACGGTGCTGGTGGGCGGCCATGCGCATCGCTATCATCTGAGGTCAAAGGCGGGCGTGACCGAGACGGTGCGGCGCTGGCGAGATCACGGCAAGGGGATTTTCGCCTTGCCGCACCCGTCTTGGCGCAATACCGCCTGGCTCAGGAAAAACCCGTGGTTCGAGGCCGAGGTGCTCCCGGCGCTGCGGTCCGAGGTGAGGCAGGTGCTGGAGGGCAGACGTGACCCCGATTGACAAGGCCCATGCGCGGATGATGGCCGCGCCCGAGGATGAGGGCGCGCGACGGCATTTCTACGAGGTGCTGGCGGCCAGCGAGCTGTGCCTGCTGCTGGCGCGCGAGGCGACAGGCGACCGGATCGACCCGGCGATATTCGAGCCTGAGGGCGCGCCGTGCGTGCTGGCCTTTGATGGTGAGGCGCGGCTGGCGGATTTTGCCGAAGGGGCCGCGCCCTATGCCGTGGTCTCGGGCCGCGCGCTTGCGGGGATGCTGAGCGGGCAGGGCGTGGGGCTTGGCCTCAACCTCGGGGTTGCGCCCTCGGCGATCCTGTTGCCCGCCGAGGCGGTGGACTGGCTGACGGAAATGCTGCCGGAGATGCCCGAGGAGGTTGCCGCGCGCCCGGTCGAATTCCGCGTGCCCAAGGGCCTGCCCGAGGCACTGCTGCGCGCGCTCGACGCGCGGCTGGCGAGCATGGCCGGGCTGGCAGAGGGTGCCTGGCTGGTGGCCGCGCGTTACGAGGGCGGTGCACAGGGGCATTTGCTGGGCTTTGTCGGTGCCGTGCCGGGATCGGAGGGCGCACTGGCGCGGGCGGTCTCGGAGGTGCTGGCCTTCTCGGGGCTGGAGGCGGCGGCGCTCGACGTGGGCTTTTTCGGCGCGGACGATCCGGTTCTGGCGCGGATGGCGGGCTGTGGCTTGCGGTTCGATGTCCCTCAAGCGGCGGCGGCTGTCCCGGCCGCACCGGGGTCTGATCCCGAGCGACCGCCGCGCTTGCGCTAGACACAAGAGCCGCGTCAACCCCGAGGATGACGCGCGTTCAATAGCCTGCCTCGGGGTCCACCAGATACAGGAACGCCTCGCCCGCCTCGCCGCGACGGATGTTCTCGGCGATGACCTCAGCCGCCGAGTCGGGGCGCGTTTCGGAGGCGATGTGGGGTGTCACCGTCACGCGCGGATGCGCCCAGAAGGGATGCGCCGGCGGCAAGGGTTCGACGCGGAACACGTCGAGCGTGGCATGACCGAGCGCACCGCTGTCAAGCGCCGCGAGAAGCGCGTCATCGTCGATGAGCGGGCCGCGACCGGGGTTAACGATGACCGCGCCACGCGGCAAAAGCGCAAGACGCGCGGCATCGAGCAGGTTTTCGGTCTCGGGCGTGAGCGGAAGCAACAACACGAGGATATCGGCCTCTGCCAGCGTCCGATGCAGCCCGTCCTCGCCCGAAAGACAGCGCAGACCGGCAATTTCCCGAGGCCGTCGACTCCAGCCGGTGACGGGGAAACCGAGCGCGACAAGCATCCGCGCGCAGGCCGCCCCTAGCGCGCCGAGACCAAGCACACTTACCCGGCGGTCGCGGGCCAGCGGCGGGGCATCGGGCCGCCACACACCGTCCTGACGCAGGATATGGGCATCCATCCCCAGATGATGGCGCAGCACATGGCCGGACACGTATTCCACCATGCCTTGGGTCAGACCGTGATCGACCATGCGCGCCAGCGGAAGATGCAGCGTCGGGTTGCCGACGATCTTTTCCACCCCGGCCCAGAGATTGAGCACGGCGCGCGCGCGGGTGAAAGGCGTGAAATCCTGCACCGCACTGCCCGGCGCATAGACGATGTAATCCACCTCATCGGCGGGAAAGTCGGTCGCAACGCGGGCCGCGACGCCCAGACGGTCGAGCGCGTCGAGCAGGGGCACTCTGTAAATGGCCCATTGTTCCGCGCCGGCGGCAAAGAGGACGTTGGCAGTCATGGCTTACCTCGGTTTGTGGACATGCGCGCTCTGGACAAGGCCGAATCCCAGCATGAGCACCAGCATCGCCGAGCCGCCATAGCTGACCAGCGGCAGCGGCACGCCGACGACCGGCATCAACCCCATCACCATCGCCATGTTGACGGCGAAGAACAAAAAGAACGTGACCGCAACACCAAGCGTCAGCAGCGAGGAAAACCGGTCGCGGTTGCTGAGCGCAGTGGCGATGCAGAACAGGATGATCAGTGCGTAAAGCGCCAGAAGCGAGACCGCGCCGACAAAGCCGAATTCCTCGGCCAGCGTCACGAAGATGAAATCGGTGTGTTTCTCCGGCAGGAAGTTGAGCCGCGATTGCGTGCCCTGCATGAAACCGCGCCCCGTCCAGCCGCCCGAACCGAGGGCAATCTTGGACTGGGTGATGTGATAGCCCGCGCCAAGCGGGTCGGTATCGGGGTTGAGGAAGGTGTCGATGCGGCGATACTGGTAATTCTCCAGAAGCTGCCAATCGGTGCCCCGGCTGGTGAAGACCGCAAAGATCGCTCCCGCCCCGAGCGCGACGACAGTGGCGAAATAGGCCCAGTGGACACCCGCGAGAAACATCATCGCGCCGCCGCCGATCACCAGCAGGATCGAGGTGCCGAGATCGGGCTGACGCACCACCATGGCGACGGGGGTCAGGATGAGGGCAAGCGGAAGCAGCACCCAGAACGGCCGTGACACGCGCGAGACCGGCAGCCAGTCGTAATAGGCCGCGAGCACCATGACCAGGGTAATCTTCATCAGTTCGGATGGTTGCAGGCGCATGAAGCCAAGGTCGATCCAGCGTTGCGCGCCCTTGCCCTCGACGCCGACAAGGGCCACCGCAATGAGCAGCGCCAGCGATATGAGATAAGCCAGCAGCGACATGTTGCGCCAGAACCAGATCGGCACAAGCGCGACCGCAATCATCACGGCAAAGCCGAGGGCAAAGCGCTTCATCTGCGGCTCGGCCCAGGTCGAGAGGGTTCCGCCCGCCACCGAGTAGAGCATGAGAAAGCCCACCGAGGCGACGGTCACGAGCAGGAGGGCCAGAGGCCAGTTGAGATAGAGGATCTTGCGCGGCCCCGCAGGGGCCGACTTGACGGAATATTCCAGGTAGCTCATGCGCGGTCGCTCGGGTCTTGGGCGGGGCGCGCCATCAGGCGGCGCAACTCTTCCTGCTGGGTGCGGATGCGTGGGCGGTCGGCCGCCGGATAGGCCTCGAGCGGTGGATCGCCCCGATAGAGCGCCTGGAGCGTCATGTCGCGGGCAATGGGGGCTGCGGCCGTGGACCCGCCACCGCCATGCTCGACCACCACGGCCACGGCGTAGCGCGGGGCGTCGAAGGGCGCGTAGCTCACGAACAGCGCGTGGTCGCGCTGTTCGCGGGGCAGGTTTTTATTGCTGATGACGCCGGTCGCGCGCTCCCCGGTCGAGATGTTGCGCACCTGGCTGGTCCCGGTCTTGCCCGCCAGCCGCAGCGTGTCCTCGGCGATGCGACTGCGAAAGGCGGTGCCGCGATTGTCGTTGCTGACGGCGAACATGGCGCGGCGGATCTCGCGCAGGTGGTTTTCGTTCAGGCCCAGAGGCTCGCCATGGCCCGAGGGCTGTTCGACCCCGTCGATTGTCTTGATGAGCCGGGGCATGACGCTGCGCGAGGTCGCCAGCCGCGCCGTCATCACCGCCAGTTGCAGCGGCGAGGCCAGCACGAAGCCCTGCCCGATCGAGGCGTTGACGCTGTCACCCACGACCCAGGGCTGATCGCGATTGGCCAGTTTCCATTCGCGCGACGGGGCAAGCCCCTTGGCGACACTGGTCATTGGCAGATCGAATTGCACCCCCACGCCCAGCCGTTCGGCCATGGCGGAAATGCGCTCGATCCCGGCGCGCAGGGCTAGCTCGTAATAATAGACGTCGCAACTGTCGCGCAAAGACGCATGAAGATTGACATTACCATGCCCGCCCCGCTTCCAACAGTGAAAGCGCCGCCCGCTGACCTCCTTGTGGCCGGGGCAATAGACGGTTTCGTTGAAGTCGATGAGCCCCGCATCGAGCGCGGCAAGGGCCGTGACCATCTTGAAGGTCGAGCCGGGCGGATAGATGCCCTGCACCGCCTTGTTGGGCAGGGGGCGCAACGGGTCCTCCAGCAGGGCGCGGTAATTGGCAGACGAGATGCCGCGCACGAAAAGGTTGGGATCGTAGCTCGGGCTGGAAGCACTCACGACGATATCGCCGCTGTCACAGTCCACCATCACCGCCGCCGCGCTTTCATTGGCAAGACGCGCCTGCGTATAAGCTTGCAGCGCGTTGTCGAGCGTGACCTGGATATCGGCACCGGGGCGCCCCTCCTGCCGGTCAAGCTCGCGCATGATGCGACCGGCGGCATTGACCTCAACCCGGCGGGCGCCCGCGCTGCCGCGCAGCAGCTCTTCCTGCTGCGCCTCCAGCCCGAGCTTGCCGATCTGGAAGCGCGGCAGGCGCAACAGCGCCTCGGGCGCATCGAGCCGCTCGATATCGCGCGCGCTCACCGCGCCGACATAGCCGATCGTATGGGCATAGACCTCGCCCAGCGGGTAGCGACGCGACAGCCCCACCTCGGGCGTCACGCCCGGCAGCGCGGGGGCGTTGACAGCGACGCGGCTGATCGCCTCCCAATCCACCCGGTCGGCCACCGTCACCGGCGTGTCACCGCGCAATTCGCGCAGATCGCGGCGGGCTTTTTCAAGCTCGCCGGGATCGAGCGCCACGAGACGGGAAAGACGGGCCAGCACCTCCTCCACGTCGCCCGCCTGTTCACGGGTGACGGTGATGCGGTAGGCCGGCACATTCTCGGCGATGACGCGCCCCTCGCGGTCAAAAATGCGCCCGCGCGCGGGCGCGAGAAGCTGGAGGTTGATGCGGTTCTCATCGGCCAGAAGGCGGAATTCGTCGGCCTGATCCACCTGAAGATGGCGCATTCGAAAGAGCAGCGTGCCGAGCACGGCCAGTTGCACCCCGCTCACCACAAGGCCGCGCCGGGTGATCCGGCGATGGCTCTCGGCGGTATCTCGGGTAGGGCGTCTCATGGCAGCCGCCGCGCCGTTGCCATATCGCCGGGCGCGGGTTTGCGCACACCCAGCAGAACATGCGAGGCCAGCGCCACCAGCGGATAGGCAATCAGCGTCGAGAGCAGTTGCATCAGGCTGAGGCCGAGCGGGGGCTGATCGACCACAAACACCGTGAGCACAAACCGATACCCAAGTGTGACGGCCACCAGAACGCCGACCACCGCCGCCCAGTCGGCCGCGAAGGTGCGGTCGCGCAGGCCCGGTGCGCGGCGACGGAGCGCCTCGGTGCCGATCAGCGTGAACGCCGCCCAGAGACCCGGTGGCCGGTGGAAAAGCAGGTCCATCATGAGCGCCAGCCCCGCCACCAGCAGAGGCGGCACATAATCGGGACGCCGCACCGCCCAGGCGAAGGTAAGCGCGATGAAAAGGTCCGGCCCCGCCCATCCCGGCGGCCGCGTGTCCAGTGGCAGAAGGTGCAGAAAGACAAGCGCCCCGGCGATCCCCATATAGATTGCGCGCATGAGCCAGAGGTGAAGGGCTGCCGTCTCAACCATTGGTCGCCTCCGCCGTCTCAGCGGGCGTGGCGTCCTGAGGCGGCGCGATAAGGTGGCCCGGATCCTCGATCCGCTCCCGGGCAAAGCTGCGCAGAACCCGCAGGAATTCCAGTCGTTCATAATCGGCGGCGATGCGCAGGCGCATCCGCCCGCCCGGATCGGCAAAGACCTGCCCCGCCACAAGGCCCGCCGGAAACACCCCGCCATCGCCCGAGGTCAGCACCCGGTCGCCGGGGCGGACCTGATCGGGCGCCTCGACGAAATCCAGCAGCGGCGCAAGGGAATTGTCGCCGATGAGAAGCGCGCGCTGGCCCGAGGGCTGCACGGTGACGGGAATGCGGCTTGAGGTGTCGGTGAGCAGAATGACGCGGGCCGTGCTTTGCCCCAGTCCCGAGATGCGACCGACAAGGCCCAGCCCGTCCATCGCCGCCCAGCCTTCCATGATGCCGTCGCGCGCGCCCACGTTGATCAGCACCGATTGCCGGAACGGAGAGCCGCTATCGGCCATCACGACGCCGGTGACATAGGTCAGGCGCGGATCCAGTTGCACGTTGTTCAGGTCAAGCAGCCGCGCGTTTTCCTGCTCAAGCTGGAGCGCCGCCTCTTTCCACGCCTTCATCTGTTGCAATTCGCGGCGCAGGTCCTGATTTTGCTGATACATGCGCTGGTAGGACTGAAAATCGCGCAGCACCTTGACCGCCCCGGTAACAGGCGCCATCGCCCAATCCATCTGCGGCACCACCCTGTCCACCACCTGCGCGCGGAAGCGTTCGACCCGCGGGCTGTCGATGCGCCAGATGAGGAAGATTGCGACAAGACACAGGATCAGCACCGCCAGAAGCAGGCGCTTCAGCGGGCCGCTAAAATCCTCGCTCTGTCCCCGGTCGCTGGCCAATGGCTCCCCCTTCGAAGCAAAAGGTGGGCGTCTCAGCTGTCATAGTCAATCGCGTGGCGCAGGCGGCTCTCGAATTCGAGCGCCTTGCCGGTGCCGAGTGCCACGCAATTGAGGCTGTCCTCGGCGATCGACACCGCAAGCCCGGTCTGCTCGCGCAGCGCAAGATCGAGATCTCCCAGAAGCGCGCCGCCCCCGGTGAGCATGACGCCACGATCAACGATATCGGCGGCAAGATCGGGCGGCGTCGCCTCGAGCGCGGTCATCACCGCTTCGGTGATCTGCTGCACCGGTTCGGCCAGCGCCTCGGCGATCTGCGCCTGGCTGACCTCGATTTCTTTCGGCACGCCGTTCAAAAGGTCGCGCCCGCGCACGCGGATCGACGTGCCGCGCCCGTCATCGGGCATCCGCGCGGTGCCGATGGTGGTCTTGATGCGCTCGGCGGTGGAATCGCCCACAAGCAGGTTCTGCTGGCGGCGCAGATAGTTGATGATCGCCTCGTCCATCCGGTCGCCGCCCACGCGGACCGAACGCGCATAAACGATATCGCCAAGCGACAGCACCGCCACCTCGGTCGTGCCGCCGCCGATATCGACCACCATGTTGCCGGTGGGATCGGTGATCGGCATGCCCGCGCCGATGGCGGCGGCAATGGGTTCCGCGATGAGACCCGCGCGCCGCGCGCCCGCCGAAAGCACCGATTGCCGGATGGCCCGCTTCTCCACCGGGGTCGCACCATGCGGCACGCAGACGATGATCTTGGGCTTGGAGAAGGTCGAACGCTTGTGCACCTTGCGGATGAAATGCTTGATCATCGCTTCGGCCGTGTCGAAATCGGCGATGACGCCTTCGCGCATGGGGCGGATGGCCTCGATGCTGCCCGGTGTGCGGCCCAGCATGAGCTTGGCATCCTCGCCCACGGCCAGCACTTTGCGCACGCCGTCCTTGATGTGATAGGCCACGACCGAAGGCTCCGACAGCACGATGCCGCGCCCTTTGACATAGACAAGGGTGTTGGCGGTGCCGAGATCAATCGCCATGTCCGAGGAGAAGAGGCTCGGAATCCTATCGAATATAGACATATGCGCCTGTGCCCTGTCGTCCATGAACGCGATGAGCCCCGCGACTCACGGTCCGGAGCGCCTGTCGTTATAGGGGCGGCGCTGCGCGGGCGAAAGGGAATGTTTCAAACCCACAGGCGTCAAACCGCCGGGGGTGGGGTGTGCGGCGCAGGCGGGACGACGCGGTGTGAAACGGTCAGTAGTAGTGTCGCATCGTCCGTCATGGTGTCCGAGAGCGATTTGTCAGGCATGTGCAAGCCGACAGGCACGCGCGATCACAAGGGTGAGAACATCCCGCCCGCTTCTGTAAATCCTGCGCCCGCTTGGGTATGACAGTGGTCAATCACGTCCAAAGGAGACCCGACATGCCGCTTTTGCCAAGCCTGCCCGACCCCGCGCATCTCAAGGACCTTTATGCGCGCTTTCCGCAGAATGTGCGGCCCCTGATGGACTATACCGACGGCCTCTTGCGCAGCGAGGGGGAATTGAGCCTGGGCGAGCGCGAGCTTATCGCCACCTATATCTCGGCGCTCAACGCCTGCGCCTTTTGCGCGGGGGCGCATCGGGCCTATGCCGAGGTGTTCGGGATCGACGGCGATCTGATCGACGCGTTGATCGCGGATTTCGATACGGCGCCGGTGGACGACAAACTGCGTCCGATCCTGGCCTATGCGGCCAAGCTCAACACCCTGCCGAGCAAGCTGGTGCAGCGGGACGCGCAGGCGGTCTATGACGCGGGCTGGTCCGAGGCCGCGCTCTATGAGGCGGTGCAGGTCTGCGCGCTGTTCAACATGATGAACCGGATCATCGAGGGCACGGGGGTGAATTTCGACTATGCCGATGCGCCCGAAGGGCATCCGGCGGCAGGCTCGCGCCCCGAGGACCAGACGGACAGCTACTCGAAATTCGGCGCGATGGTCGAGGCGATGGCGAAAGCGTAACGGATGCTGATCGTCATCGGGCTGATCGTCGCCTTTGTCCTTGTGGCGATATTTTCCAACCGCGCCACGCGCGGCTGTCGCTGGCGGGAATACCGGTTGAGCGGCTGCGATCTGCGGGTGCGCTGGCACTGCGTGGCCTGTGGCGCAGAGGTCTTTACAAGCGACGGGGACGCGCCCAGGGTTTGTCATGCCCCACACCGGAGCCGATAACCCCATGACCCAAGCCCCCGCCGATGCCGAAGCCCGCCGCGCGATCCCGCCGGTGATCTGCTACCCGAACGAAACCCTGCCACGGCCCGATCTTGCGCTTTACCGTGCCGCGCGCGAGGGGGCGGAGAAGATCGCAGAGGCAATCGCGCCGCCGCGCGAGGCCGCCTGCTTTCGCGTGGCGGCGGGGCAGTTCTTTCGGATCAAGAGCGTTGACGGCCCTCAGGTGGGCGATCTCAACCTGTGGAATGCACATGACCTGTCGGAGCGGTTCTATTCCGGCAAGACACGGGCGCTGCATGGCACCCATGTCACCACCGGCGAACGGCTCTGGTCCTCCTTCCCCCATCTGCGCCCCATGGCCACGATCATCGAGGATACGCTGGGCTGGTATGGCATCGACGAGCATGGCGGCTCGGTCCATGATGTGATCGGCACGCGCTGCGATCCCTATACCGGCAATCTTCTCTCGGGGGTGCAGTATCACCATTGCTGCCACTCGAACCTGACGCGCGCGCTGGCGGATGAATTGGGCGTGCCGATGGCAGAGGCGGAAGCGCATGTGCATGACGTGCTCAACGTCTTCATGTGCACCGGCTTTACCCGCGACACCGGACAGTATTTCATGAAGGCCAGCCCCGTTCGCCCCGGCGACTATCTGGAGTTTTTCGCCGAGATCGACCTTCTGGGCGCGCTGAGCGCCTGTCCCGGTGGCGATTGTTCCTCGGAGCATACCAGCGATGCGGCGGCGTGCTTTCCGCTCAAGGTAGAGGTGTTCGCACCCCGGGCCGGGGCGCTGGACGGCTGGCAAGGCCCGGCGCGCAACGGCTATGACCAAAGCCACGGGCGTTGAAAGTAGCGGCGCGTCCCGGCTTCGGCGTCGTTGGCAAACGGAATTTTCAAAAAATTCCGTTCAAGAAAGTTTTCAACTTTCTTGTTCATCCTCTGTCGTGAGGAAGTGCCCGACTCCACATCTGAACAAAAAGTGAACATACTGACTCCATCGCTGCCTGACCGAATCGATTCCGATGTTCACCGAGCTTTGCGCCACCTCGAATTTCACCTTCCTCACCGGGGCCGCCCATCCCGAGGAGTATATCGAGCGTGCCGCCTCCCTTGGCCTTGCGGGAGTGGCGATTGCCGATGTGAATTCCGTGGCGGGCATCGTGCGTGCCCATGCCCGCGCGCGCGAGATCGCGCGGCAGGTGCGCGAACGGCAGGCGTGGGAGGCGCGGGAGGGGGTGACCGGCCCGCCTGCGCCCTGCCCCACCGCACCCGATTGGGCCAACACGCCCCGCCTCATCCCCGCCGCAAGGCTGGTGCTGCGCGATGGGTTGACGCTCACCGCGCTGCCCGAGGACCGTGCGGGCTGGGCGCGGCTTTGCCGGCTCTTGACGCTGGGGCGGCGGCGCGCGGCCAAGGGGGGCTGTGAATTGAGCCTCGGCGATGTGCTGGAAGGGGCGGCAGGGCTGCATCTGCTGTTGCATCCCGAGAGCGCATCCGGCTGGCAGGATCAGGCGCGGCGGCTGGGGGCGCGGTTTGGCGCACGGCTGCACCTGCTCATGCGCCCGCATTACGACGGGCGTGATGCGGCGCGGTTTGACCGGCTGGCGCGGGTCGCGGCGCGGCTGGGCCTGCCCACGGTGGCCGCTGCCAGTCCCCTGATGCACCGCGCCCACCGTCGTCGTCTGGCGGATGTGCTGAGCGCGATCCGGCTGGGGGTGACGGTGGAGCGGCTGGGCCGTCACGCCCTGCCCAATGCCGAAAGGCGGCTGCGCTCAGGGGCGGAAATGCGCCGCCTTTTCAAGGGGCACGAGGGCGCGGTGGACCGCGCCGCCGCGCTGGCCAACCGTCTCACCTTCTCGCTCGACGCGCTCCGCCACGACTATCCCAGCGAGGCCGAAGGGGGTGAGACCCCCACCGCGCGGCTGCGGCGGCTGGCGGAAGAGGGGCTTGGCTGGCGCTATCCGCAGGGCGCGCCCGACCGCGTGCGCGCGATGATGGAGCACGAATTGGCCCTCATCGCCAAGTTGCGGTATGAGCCCTATTTCCTGACCGTCAACGAGGTGGTGGGTTTTGCCCGGTCGCGCGGCATCCTGTGTCAGGGGCGCGGATCGGCGGCCAATTCGGTGGTGTGCTATTGCTTGGGCGTGACCAGCGTTTCCCCCGAGATCGGCACCATGGTGTTCGAGCGGTTCGTATCCGAGGCCCGCGACGAGCCGCCCGATATCGACGTGGATTTCGAGCATGAGCGCCGCGAGGAGGTGATCCAGTGGATTTACGCGCGCTACGGGCGGCACCGCGCCGGGCTTTGCGCCACGGTGATCCATTACCGCGCCAAGCGCGCCATCCGCGAGGTGGGCCGCGCCATGGGCCTGCCCGAGGACCTGCTGGCGGCAATCTCCTCGCAGATATGGGGCGGCGGGCGGCGGCCCGATACGGCGCGGCTGGTCGAGCTTGGGCTTGACCCGCGCGACCGCCGCCTTGCCCTGACGCTCGATCTGGTGGACGAGATCATCGGCTTTCCGCGTCACCTGAGCCAGCATGTCGGCGGGTTCGTCATCGCCGCCGACCGGCTGGACGAGCTGGTGCCGATCGAGAACGCGGCGATGGACGAGCGCACGGTGATCTGCTGGGACAAGGACGATATCGACACGCTTGGCATTCTCAAGGTCGATGTGCTGGCGCTGGGGATGCTGACCTGCATCCGCCGCGCGTTCGACCTGCTGGCCGAGTATCGCGGGCAACGCTACAGCCTCGCCACCCTGCCGCCCGAGGACGGGCGCGTTTACGCAATGCTGGGACGTGCCGACAGTCTGGGCGTGTTCCAGGTCGAAAGCCGCGCGCAGATGAATTTCCTGCCCCGGATGCGGCCGCGCACCTTCTACGATCTGGTGATTCAGGTGGCGATCATCCGGCCGGGGCCCATTCAGGGCGACATGGTCCATCCCTATATCCGCAGGCGGAATGGTGAGGAGCCGGTGCAATTCCCCTCGGACGAGCTGGGCCGCGTGCTGGGCAAGACGCTGGGCGTGCCGCTCTTTCAGGAACAGGCGATGCAGATCGCCATCATCGGCGCGGGGTTCACCCCCGAGGAGGCCGACCGCCTGCGCCGGTCGCTGGCCACCTTCAAGAAGCACGGAAATGTCAGCGAGTTTCGCACGCGGTTCCTGCGCGGCATGGCGCAGAACGGCTATGACATGGCGTTTGCCGAGCGCTGTTTTTCACAGATCGAGGGCTTCGGCAGCTACGGCTTTCCCGAGAGCCACGCAGCAAGCTTTGCCCTGCTCGTTTACGCCAGCGCCTGGATCAAGTGCCATCACCCGGCAATATTCGTCTGTGCGCTCCTGAATTCGCAACCGATGGGGTTTTACGCGCCCGCGCAGATCGTGCGCGATGCGCGCGAACATGGCGTGACGGTGCGGCCCGTCTGCGTCAACGCCTCGTGCTGGGACAACACGCCAGAGCCGGACGGGCGCGGCGGGCTGGCGCTGCGGCTGGGGTTGCGGCAGGTGCGGGGGCTGGCGCGCGCCGAGGTTGACTGGATCGCGGCGGCGCGCGGCAACGGCTATCTTGGCCCCGAGGATCTGTGGCGGCGCGCGGGGCTGGCGCCCGCGCTCATCGCGCGGCTGGCCGAGGCCGATGCCTTTGCCGCCTGCGGGCTCACGCGGCGCGATGCGCTCTGGCAGGCGCGCGCGATCCGCAGCCCCGATCCGCTGCCGCTTTTCGCGCGCGACCTTGACGGCGAGGGGATCGACGAGCCTGCGGCAAACCTGCCCAAGATGAGCCTTGGCGAAGAGATGATCGAGGATTACGCGGCGTTGCGCCTGTCCTTGCGCGCGCATCCGCTGGCGCTTTTGCGGCCCATCCTCACCCCGGCCTGAGGTCATGGACAATCGCGCGCGTTGCGGAAATACTCCGGCCAGTGACCTCAGACCGGGAGAGCCGAAATGCGCTGCGTCTTCATCAATATCCGCTGCAAGCCCGGCCAGTCCTACCGCGTGGCCGAGGCCATCGCGCTGCGCGAGATCCATTCCGAGCTTTATTCGACCTCCGGGCCCTTCGACCTCTTGCTCAAGCTCTACATCCCCGAGGGCGAGGATATCGGCAAGTTCATCAACGACAACCTGCTGGATATCGAGGGGATCGAACGGACCGAGACCACGCTGACCTTCAAGGCGTTCTGACGGTCAGGCGGGCGGCAGCCGGTGGCGCGCCATCGCGGCATGAAACCGCGCGCCGTGAATCAGGCCCCGGTCATCGAAATCATAGCCGGGATTGTGCCGCGGCTTTGACGCCGCGCCGTTGCCGAGAAAAACGAAACATCCCGGCACATGATCGAGAAAACGCGCGAAATCCTCCGACCCCATGGCCGGTGCCGCCGTGCTTCGGGCGATGCGGCGCAGATGGCTTTCGATCATGGCCGAGACTTCGGGCACAAAGCTGCGCGCATCGCCAAGGATCCGCGCCATGCCGGGCAGCGCGTTGCGCGTGCCGTCGGTGACCGACACGGTGGCGGCATCGGTCGGGTCAAGACGGCGCGCGACGAGGGTTTGCAGGGCCATCACCATGTCACCGGCCGCGACAAGCGTCTCGCGGCTCTGGTCGGGGCGCGCGGCATGCCCCCCATGCCCCGCAGCACGATCTCGAAATTGTCCTCGGCGGACATGAAGGCACCGGGAAGCGTGCAAAACGTGCCGCCAGAGGGTCATCTCGGGCTCAAGCTGATCAAGACCGGTCATCGACAGAGAACTGCGAAAACGCTTGACGGTGTTGTTGCCGAAGAAAAGCCGCCGCGTCAAAGTCGCGTAATCGGCCATGGTGCGGACCACCACAAGCAGGATGAAATCCGTGTTGCCAGTGACGTGATGGCATTGCTGCACCTCGGGCACGGTGGCGAACAGGCGCTTGGCGGCCTCGATCTGCCCGGCGCGCTCGCTTTCCATCTCGATTTCAACAAAGACTGTGATCCCGTGATCCACCGTCACCGGATTGACCCCCGCGACATTGGTGGAAATCACCGCGGCCGCTTCCATCCGCTTGATCCGGCGTTGCACAGCAGCGGCACACAGATTGACCGACTGAGCGATACGGGCCTGCGGGGTCCTGTTATCGTACTGGAAGATGTCGGGAATAGCGAGATCACGCGAATCGAGAGAAAACCGCTCATTTTCGCAACCGCTTCCATGACCGCCAAGTCGCTCTATGAACGACCGACCAGATTTGAAAACGGCCCTTGGTTAACGCACAAACGTAGATGTGCAGCATTGCTGGCCGCACACTTACAGTCCGAAATGGTCAAAGGCTGGCGACCCGCATTACGGTGCCGCCAACCCTATTATGCTGGATCAGTTGGTGCCGCTCGTGCTGCTGCCGCTGCTGCCGCCAGACGCGGCCGCCGCAACGATGGCAATGCCGACCACACCGAGAGCGACAGCGCCGCCAGTGCCGAGGCCGCCGGAAAGATCGCCACCCGCACCTGCGCAACGCACCTGAAGCAGCGTTCCGTTGTCGGCATAGTTGGCGCTCACGATCGAACTGCCATCCGCACAGGCACCGATCCGGTTCGCCATTTGAAGGGCGGTTTCATTGCCCTGACGAACAACGGGCGCCTGTGCCGCCACCGAAACAGCCGACGTCACGCCGAAAATGGTTGCGAGTATGATGGTCCCGAATTTGGTCATGACTTTTTAATTCCCTCTGAGGTTACGCGAATGTTTATACCGATTTTCTCCCGGTGCGGAAAGGGTGAATCAGGGCTGTCCGAAAATTTTCACACTTGGGTGTCTGCCAAGTGTCCGCGCCTTCTCTGGCACGCCTCGCTCAATGTCGCTGACTGACTGACGATCCTGCCTGTCGGCGTCAGGCGGGTCTGGGCCACGGGCACAACGGCCGGGGGCATCGGCGCGATGGTGGTGGCATGAAAATCGTTGTCGATCTGTCGATGACCGCATGTCGGCGCGCCGCCGGGGGCGCTGACGGCCTCGAATCTCACCCTTGATGTCACCTCGGGCCTTCACCGCATCGATCCGGGCGACCCCGAGACCGGCGACGTCACGGTGATCGACCCGCGCCTTCACATCAACCTGCGTCTCGCTGTCCAGCGTTGCCGTCGATGGACGAGACGGGCGCGCTCACATGGCAGGCCATGGTAGCGGCCTGGTCCGCCTTCGGCGATCCCGACCCGGCCCCCGATGCCAACGAGGAGGCCCGCATCCTGCACAAGGTTGCGCTGATCCGGCCCGACAGCATCAAGACGCCGGTGAGGGTCTGGGCATGGCCGGCTCTCAGGCCTTGATCCGATAGCCGGTGCGGAAAATCCACCACACCACGGCAAGGCAAAGCGCGAAGAAAACCGCGATGGCCATCAGGCTCCAGCCCACGGCCACATCGGCCACCCCGAAGAACGACCAGCGAAAGCCCGAGATGAGGTAAACCACCGGGTTGAACAGCGTCACCACCTGCCAGGCCGAGGGCAGCATCGAGACCGAGTAGAACGCGCCGCCCAAGAACACCAGCGGCGTGATCACCAGAAGCGGGATCAATTGCAACTGCTGGAAATTCTCGGACCAGATGCCGATGATGAAGCCGAAAAGCGCAAAGCTGATGCAGATCATCACCAGAAAGGCCAGCATCATCACCGGGTGCCGGATCTCGAGATCGACAAAGAACCCGGCGGTGAGCAGGATCACCCCACCGATGAGCAGCGATTTCGTCGCCGCCGCCCCGACATAGCCGATGACGATTTCGAAGAAATTGATCGGGGCAGACAGCAATTCGTAAATCGTGCCGATGAATTTCGGGAAATAGATGCCGAAAGAGGCGTTGGAGATGGCCTGTGTCATCACGCTCAGCATGATCAGCCCCGGCACGATGAAGGCACCATAGCTCACCCCTTCCACCTCGTCGATGCGCCCGCCGATGGCCGCGCCGAAGACCACGAAATAGAGCGTGGTGGAAATGACCGGCGACAGCAGCGATTCAAAGATGGTGCGGAAAAACCGCTTCATCTCGTAGACATAGATGGCAGCGATGGCGTGCAGGTTCATGCCGCATCCTCCTGCACAAGGCCCACGAAGATCTCCTCGAGGCTGCTTTGACGGGTCTCGATATCGCGCAGGCTCAGACCCTCGCGCGCCAGCGCCTGCAACAGGCGGGTGATGCCGGTGCCCTCGCCGCGCGTGTCGTAATGGTAAAGCAACACATGCCCGTCATCTATCCGCTCAAGATCATAGTCCGCCAGCGCCGCGGGCACCTCTGCGACCGGCGTGGCAAGGTCGATGCGCAGGGTCTTGCGGCCCATCCTGCGCATCAGGTCGGCCTTGTTCTCGACCAGCAGGATTTCGCCCTTGTTGATGACGGCGACGCGGTCGGCGATGGCCTCTGCCTCCTCGATGTAATGGGTGGTCAGGATGATGGTGACGCCCTGCGCCTTGAGCCCGCGCACCACCTCCCACATGTCACGGCGCAACTCGACATCGACACCCGCCGTCGGCTCGTCGAGGAAGAGCACGCGCGGCTCGTGGCAGAGCGCCTTGGCGATGAGCACGCGGCGTTTCATGCCGCCCGAGAGTTCGCGGATGCGGGCGTCGCGCTTGTCCCAGAGCGAGAGCTGGCGCAGGATGCGCTCGATCAGGGCCTCATCGCGCCCCTTGCCGAACAGACCGCGCGAGAATCGCACGGTGTTGATGACCTTCTCGAAGGGTTCCAGCGCCACCTCCTGCGGCACCAGCCCGACCAGACGCCGCGCGGCGCGGTAATCGGAGGTCACGTCATGCCCGCCTATGCGCGCCGTGCCGCCCGTGGGGATGGTGATCCCGCAGAGCGCCGAGATGAGCGTGGTCTTGCCCGCGCCATTCGGGCCGAGCAGGGCGAGAATCTCACCCTCGGCAATCGTCAGGTCGACACCGCAGAGCGCGGTGAACCCGTCCTTGTAGGTCTTGCGGAGGTTGATCACCTCGACGATGGCGGGCATGGCATGTCCTTGCATTTGCGCGACAACCTAGACAGTGCGCGCGCGGCTGCAAGCGGCCATGGGTGCAACAGGGATGTGCGCGGGCGCGCAGGTCTGTCCCGTCTGGCATGGTCTGGCGCGAATACCTGCCCTGTGTGCACAAATCCGGTGACGCTCAGCCGCCCTGGCCCGTCGGCGTGCCGCCCTCTCCGATATCCCAGAACAGCCCGGCCATGAGGCGCAGCGCATCGCGGCAGACGGGTTTGAGAACATGCTCATCCGGGGCATGTTGCGAGCAGCCGCGATAGGAATGCGGCACCCAGACGGTCGGCAGGCCGAGAATATCGGCGAAACAGTCATTCGGCAACGACCCGGCGAGATTGGGCAGGATATGCGGTGCCTGCCCGGATGTCCGCTCCAGAGAGGCGGCGACGAACTTGACCCAAGGGTGGCCGGGGTCAAGCCGCGTGGCGCGGAAGAACCCCCGGTCATGCGGCGTGATGCGCACCGCGTCAAAGCCATGCGCGTCCAGATGGCGCCGCAGGGCGGGCAGAATGTCCTCGGGCGTGGTGCCGACCACATAGCGCAACTGACAGGTGGCGCGGGCAAGGGCGGAAATCGCATTGACCGGGGCCTCGGGCACGCCGCTTGTCATGGCAAGGATGGCAAAGCTGTTCCAGCCATAGGCCCGCTCCACCGGGGTCAGGGTCTTTTCACCCCAATCGGGGTTGATGGCGGGGCCGTCGCCGCCCTCGATCGGCAGGCCATGCAGGGCGGTGCGCACATCGTCGGTCAGGCTGTCGGGGCGCCATTCGGGAATCCTGATCTGGCCACGGGCATCGGTGATGACCGAGAGCGCCTGCGCCAGAATCATCGCCGGATCACTGAGAAGGCCGCCCCAGTTGCCCGAATGATGCGCCCCCTCGCGCAACTCTACGCTCAGGTCAAAGGTGACACCGCCGCGCGAGCCCATGAACATGGTCGGCGTCTCAGGTTGAAGGCGCGGCCCGTCAGAGGCGATCAGCACATCGGCGCACAGCTTGTCGTGGTGCGCGGTGAAGAACTCGGCAAGCCCCGGAGAGCCGGTTTCCTCGCCGGTTTCAATGACGATCCGGCAGTTGAAGCCAAGCGCGCCACGGGTTTGAAGCACCGCATCAAGGGCGGCGATATTGATCAGGTGCTGGCCCTTGTTGTCGGCGGTGCCGCGCCCGTAGAGCCGGTCGCCCTCTTCGACGAGCCTGAACGGGTGGAGGCCCGCGCGCCATTGATCGGTCTGGGCGCGGATCACGTCTCCATGGCCATAGCTCAGGATGGTGGGCAGGTCATCGCCCTCGTGCCGCTCGGCAATCAGGAAGGGACCGGCATTGGCGACCGGGTTGGGATGGATCACACAGCGAAAGCCCATGGCAGCAAGCCGGGGCGTCATGGCCTCGGCCAGATAGCGGGCAAGCTCGGGGGCCTGATCGGGGGTCTGGCTCTCGGTTTCAAAGCCGACCAGATCGGCAAGTTCGGTCTGAAAGCCGTTGTTGTCGAAATAGGCCGAAACGGTGTCGATTGCGGCGCTGCGCGTCATGGCCTGCCTGTCCTGTCCGTTGGGTGATTGCGTCGCCCGTAGCGACGTGATTTCGGGGCATTGCCGGGTTCTTTGCGGTTCTCACCCGGTCAGAGGTTGGGGCATGAAGATGGCCTCGTCAATAACGAGCCTGCCGTCACGTGAAAGCGTGCGCATGTTGGCCTGTAAATGATTAGACAAACCACACGGCATCATTGTAAAAAAATTGCACCCCGCTCTGCCTCATGGAAAGCGACACCCCCGAATGCCAGAACGGCTCATGATCGGCACCCGGATCCGCGAAAGGCGGTTGCTGAGCGGCATGCGCCAGAGCGATCTGGCACGGCATGCGGGAATATCGCCATCCTACCTCAACCTTATCGAGCACAACCGCCGCCGAATCGGCGGCAAGACCCTCCTGAAGCTGGCCGAGGCGCTGAAGGTGGAGCCGTCACGCCTGACCGAAGGGGCCGAAGCGGCGGTGGTGGGCGCGCTGCGCGAGGCCGCAAGCGACAGTGAGACGGCAGAGCGCGACCGGATCGAGGAATTCGTCGGTCGCTTTCCGGGCTGGGCCGGGCTTGTGGTCGATCTGCATCGTCGGACCGAGACCCTGGAGCGCACGATCGACACGCTGACCGACCGGCTCGCGCATGATCCATTTCTGGCTGATTCGCTCCACGAGGTGATTTCGGCGGTCACGGCCATCCGCGCCACCTCGTCGATCCTGGTCGAGACCGAGGCACTGGAACCCGAATGGCAGGGGCGCTTCCATCGCAACATCAACGAGGATGCCGGGCGGCTGACCGAGGGCGCGCAATCACTGGTGCGCTATCTGGAGGCCGCCCCCAACCGCGACGCCGATCTCACCTCGCCGCAAGACGAGATGCACGCGGTGCTCGCGGCGCGGGGCTATCACTTTTCCGAGCTTGAAGCCCCGGAGGCGCAGCCCGGGGATGTGGCGCGGCTGGTTGCGGCCAAGGCGCAAAAGGGCCTCTCGGCACCCGCGCAAACGCTGCTGGAGACCGTTCTCTTGCGGTATCTGGAGGACGCGCGCGCCCTGCCCTTGCCCGTGCTGGAAGCGCAGATCTCGCGGCACGGGACCGAACCGGACCGTCTGGCCGAGGCAACCGGTGCAGGGCTTGCGCGCATCTTCCGCCGCCTTGCCGCGCTGCCCGAAGAGGTGGCGGGGCCGATCGGCCTTGTGATCTGCGATGCCTCGGGCACGATGATTTTTCGCAAGCCGGTCAATGGATTTGCCATCCCCCGGTTGACCGGGGCCTGCGCGCTCTGGCCGCTGTATCAGGCAATGGCACAGCCCATGGCCCCCCTGCGAATGCGGGTGCGGCAGGCCGGACGCGGGGCCGAGACGGTGCTGGCGCTGGCGGTCGCGGCACCCTCGGGGCCGGGCAGTTTTGACCGCCCCGCGACCATGCGGGCGCATATGCTGTTGCGCCCCGATCCGGGCGAGGCGGGTGGCGCGGTGCGCAGCATCGGCGTCAGCTGCCGCATCTGCCCGATCAGGGACTGCGACGCGCGGCGCGAACCGTCCATCCTGTCAGAGGGCTTTTGACAGGGCGGGCGGGAATGGAGAATAGTGAGCGCGGGTGCGATGCGCACCTGCAACGGAGGGGAGGCCGGTGCATGGGCAAGAAGGTTCTGCTGATCGAGGACGAGCCCAATATCATCGAGGCGATCAGTTTCATCCTGTCGCGCGACGGCTGGGAGGTGAAGACCCATGCCAATGGCCATGACGCCATGGAGGCGGTGCGCCGCCGCGCGCCCGATCTGATCATTCTCGACGTCATGCTGCCGGGCAAGAGCGGCTATGACATCCTGGGCGAAATCCGCGAGGATTCGGATTTCGCCGCCACACCCGTCTTGATGCTGACAGCGCGCGGCCAGACCCGTGACCGCGAACTGGCCGAGCGCGCGGGCGCGAGCCGTTACATGACCAAGCCCTTTTCCAATGCCGATATGCTCGCCGCCGTGCGCGCGCTGGCACAGACGTGAGCCCCGAGCGCACCCCGCTCTTTCTTGCCCGGCGCAGCTATCGGCGGCGGCGCGTGGCGGATGCGGCGCGGATACTGCCGCTCATCGGCGGGGTGCTTTTCTGCCTGCCGCTGCTGTGGAAGGGGTCGCCGGCCTCCGACAGCACGGTGCAATCCCTGGTTTATATCTTCGGCCTGTGGGTGATTCTCATCCTCACCTCCGCGATCATCTCGCGTCATCTGCGCCTTGACGAGAACGACCGTGACGACACGCGCAACGAGCACCAGGGACCAGGTGGAGCATGACCGTTCTCAACCTGCTGATCCTGGTCTGCCTGCTCTATGTGGTGCTGCTCTTCACGGTCGCCTTCGCGGCGGATCGTGCGGCGATGATGGGGCGGGGAAGCTGGCTACGCTCCTCGGTGGTCTATACGTTGTCGCTCTCGATCTACTGCACCGCCTGGACATTCTATGGTGCGGTCGGCTTTGCAGCGCGCTCGGGGCTTGAGTTCGTCACGATCTATCTCGGTCCCACCCTCGTCATGGTCGGCTGGTGGTGGACGCTGAGGCGGCTGGTGCGGGTGGGCCGCAGCCAGCGCATCACCTCCATCGCCGATCTGATTTCCTCGCGCTATGGCAAGTCGAACCTGCTTGCGGTGCTGGTGACGGTGCTCGCGGTTGTGGCCACCACGCCCTATATCGCGCTGCAACTGCAATCGGTCACGCTGTCGTTTGCCGCCTTTGCCGGGACAGACCCGGAGGCAGGCACGCTGCCGGACATGCAATCCACCGCGCTCTGGGTCGCGGGGGGGCTGGCGCTCTTCACGATTCTCTTCGGCACGCGCAATCTCGATGCCAACGAGCGTCACCACGGCGTGGTCATGGCCATCGCGCTCGAGGCGGTGGTCAAGCTCTTTGCCCTGCTCGCGGTCGGCGTGTTCGTTGTCTGGGGGCTCTCGGGCGGCATCGGGCCGACGCTTGACCGGATCGAGACCTCCGCCATTGCCCGTTTCGAGGTTTCGGGGAGCCGCTGGGTCGGCCTCACGATGCTGTCGGCCATGGCCTTTCTGACGCTGCCGCGCATGTTTCAGGTGCTGGTGGTCGAGAACGAGGCGGACGAGCACCTGCGCACCGCCGCCTGGGCGTTCCCGGCCTATCTCATGCTGATGAGCCTCTTCGTGGTGCCGATCGCGGTGGTGGGGCTCGACATGATGCCCGCAGGGGCCAACCCGGACCTCTTCGTGCTGACCCTGCCGCTGATGGAGGGCCGCGACGGGCTGGCGATCCTGTCGTTCCTCGGCGGGTTTTCCAGCGCCACGTCCATGGTGATCGTGGCGGCCATCGCCCTCTCGACGATGGTTTCCAACCATGTGGTGATGCCGCTCTGGCTGCATTACTCGGGCATGGCGGCGGTTGTCTCGGGCGATGTGCGCACCGTGGCGCTGATGGCGCGGCGGCTCAGCATCGGGGGCGTGCTGTTTCTGGGCTATGTCTATTTCCGGATGTCGGGGGGCGGCACGGCGCTGGCGGCGATCGGTCTCATCGCCTTTGTCGGCGTGGCGCAGTTCCTGCCCGCGCTGATGGGCGGGCTGTTCTGGCGCGGCGCGACACGCACGGGCGCGCTGGCGGGGCTGGTCCTTGGCGCGGCGGTCTGGCTTTACTGCCTGTTCCTGCCCAGCTTCGGACCGTCCGCGATTCTGCCGCAGACGGTGTTCGACCACGGGCTTTGGGGGCAAGGCTGGCTGCGCCCGCGCGCGCTTTTCGGTGCCGAGGGCATGGACCCGGTGATCCACGCGCTGATGTGGTCGCTGCTGCTCAATGTCTCGGCCTTCATCCTGGGGTCGCTCCTGAGTTTTCCGCAACCGCTCGAACGGCTGCAAGGGGCGCAGTTCGTCAATTCCTTTGACCATCCAAGTGCGCCGGGTGGCTGGTCCGGCGGCATGGCCCAGAGCGAGGACCTGCTGATCATGGCGCAGCGCATCATGGGCGCGCGCGAGGCGCAGGCGCTTTTTGCGGCCGCTGCCGGACGACAGGGCGTGGTGGGCTACCTGCCCGAACCAAGCCCCGATTTCCTTCAGGAACTGGAGCGCGCGCTGGCGGGATCGGTGGGCGCGGCGACCGCCCATGCGATGATCGGGCAGATCGTGGGCGGGGCGGCTGTCTCGGTCGAGGACCTGATGGCGGTGGCCGATGAAACCGCGCAGATCATGGAATATTCCAGCCAGCTTGAGGCCAAGTCGCAGGAACTCGCCCGCACCGCACGCCAGTTGCGGCAGGCCAACGAGACGCTCACGCAGATCTCGGTGCAAAAGGACGGCTTCCTCAGCCAGATCAGCCATGAGCTGCGCACGCCGATGACCTCGATCCGGGCGTTTTCCGAAATCCTGCGCGACACCGAGGATCTCAGCCCCGACGAGCAAAGCAAATACGCCACCATCATCCATGACGAGACCGTGCGCCTGACGCGGCTGCTCGACGACCTGCTGGACCTCAGTGTGCTGGAGAACGGGCAGGTGGAACTCAATATCCAGACCGGCACGCTCGAGGCGCTGCTGGACCGGTCCGTGCGCGCGGCGGGCGGCGATGGGGACGGGTTCCGCATCCGGCGGGTGCGCGCGAACGAACAGGTTGACCTGACCACCGATCTCGACCGGCTGGCGCAGGTGTTCATCAACCTCATCAGCAATGCGCGCAAGTATTGCGATGCCAGGCCCGCGATCCTCAATATTCGGGTCACGGTCTCGGACGGTCAGCTTGTGGTGGATTTCGTCGACAATGGCAGCGGCATCCCCACCGACAAACACGCCGTGATCTTCGAGAAATTCTCGCGCATCGGCCAGACCCGCGCAAGCGGCGCGGGGCTCGGCCTTGCCATTTGCCGCGAGATCATGGAGCGGCTCGGCGGCGAGGTTTCCTACCTGCCGGGTCAGAAGGGCGCGGCCTTTCGCGTGACCCTGCCGCTCATGACCGACCGCGTGGCCGCGCAAGAAGCCGTGTAAACGAAATGGTAAGGCCTGGCCGCTAGGGTGATGGGGATCGACACAGAATGTGGACGGCCCCGCCCATGACGGTCCTGCAACAGGCATCGGTTCTCCGACGCAAGACCCGCGCCACGCGCGAATCCAGCGATCCGCGCGTGATGTCGCCGGTGAAGGCCTTGCGCCTGTCGCTGGCGCGCGCGGCCGATACGCTGTTCGGCCTCGCGCTGACCGTGGCCACCGTCGAACAGCGCCGGATCGAGGCGGGCGAGATAGAGCGCGCACTGGGGGCGGAGGGGCTCTTCATGCTCCTCGACGGGACGGGCGGCGCGCGCGGGGCCTTGCGGCTCGATCTGGCGCTCATGGCCGGGGTGATCGAAGTGCAGACGATCGGGCAGGTGCTGCCGGGCTCGGTGCGCCCGCGCCCCGCCACCCGCACCGACGCGGCCATGGTCGCCCCGCTCATCGACGCCGTGCTTGCGGGCTTCGACGCGGAAATGGCGGCGGGCCACCCGCCCCAACCGCCGAGCGGCTTTCGCTATGGCGACCGGGTCGATGACGGGCGCGCGCTGGCGCTGCTTCTTCCCGCACCCGAATTTGACCTCTTTCGCATCACCGTCGACCTTGAACAGGGCACCCGGAACGGGCGGCTCGACCTGCTTCTTCCCCCGGCCCTTGCTGCGCCGCCGGCGCGCGCGGGGAACATGGCGACACCCCGCCGCGCGGAGACCACATCGGATCTGGCCACCATCGCGCTTGCGGCCCCGGCCGTGCTCGAAGTGGTGCTTGCCCGGCTCAACCTGCCGCTGCGCAGGGCCATGACGCTCAAGCCGGGGGACCGGCTCAGCCTGCCCCGTGACAGCCTGGGCTCCGCGCAGCTTGTGGCCCCGGGCGGGCACGGGGTGGCCGAGGGACGACTTGGCCAGCGCGAGGGCTGGCGCGCCCTGCGGCTCTCGGGGCCGGTGACGCAATCCGCACCGGGGCAGGATGCGCCCCAACCGCTCGCCGAGAGCCCCGGTTGACATGGGTCAAGGCCGAAAATCCGCAAACATGCGAGTCTGACGCGCAAAGGGAGGACCGCCATGCTTGATACCACCATCTACCGCGACGCCCTTCTGCGCCGCCTGCACCAACTGGACGCGCGCCTCCACGCCATCGAGGCCGAGCTTGACGCCCCCCGCGACAGCGACTGGGACGACGACGCCATCGAACGCGAGGGCGACGAGGTTCTGGAACATCTCGGACAGGCGGGCGAGGCGGAGATCGCGCGCATCCGCGCGGCGCTCGACCGGATACGCACGGGCAGTTACGGCACCTGCACCCGGTGCGCCGAGGAGATATCGACCGCGCGGCTCGATATTCTGCCCGAAACCCCGCTTTGTCAGCGTTGCGCTGCCCAAATTTCGTGACGCTGTTCACAATTCCGTCGCGCGGATGCGATATCCGTTTCGCGCGAGGCCATAACACGCTATGGTTGAGGCCTGCTTGGGAGGACTGCCATGACCTATCTTACAGCGGAGCTTGACCGTCTCCAGACCCTCGTCCGGGCCGCCGCGCCCGACACCCGCTACACGCTTGAGCCGCAAGTGCGCAGCGTGATTGCCAGCCTGCGCAATGAAGGCCACGCTGTGCCAGCGCGCATCAAAACCCTGCACGAGACTTTGCTGAGCGAGGCCATCGAGGCCGAGTTCGACAATATGCCTGTCTGACCGCGCCCGAACCGCCAGACTTGCGCCCGCACCGATAAGCCGTAGTAATTGACAAGGGGCCAAGTCACGGACGGAACCGGGGTGAATGGATATATCGACCGCGAGGAACGCGACGGCGTGGTGGTGCTGCGCCTCAATCGGCCTTTGGCCAACGCGCTTGCACCGGAGCTGCGCGCCGAGCTGATCACCGCGCTGGCCGACACCTCGGCCTCCGGTGCTGCTCTGGCCATCGTGATCGCGGGCGCAGGCGAGGGGTTTTCCTCGGGGGTCGATCTTTCCGAATATGATGCGCCCCCGGTGGCCCCATCCCCTTCGGAGCTCTGCCGCGCGGTGGCCGCGTGCCCCCTGCCCGTGATTGCCGCCCTCCATGGCAATGCGCTCGGCGCGGGGCTGTCGCTGGCGCTGGCCGCCGATGCCCGCGTTGCCCATGAGGCCGCGCGCCTTGCCCTGCCGGAAATCAGTCTTGGCATGATGCCCGGCGCGGGCGCGACGCAACGCCTGCCGCGCCTTGTCGGCGCACAGGCGGCCCTTGAACTCATGCTCTCCGGTCGCTCGGTGCGCGCGACCGATGCCCGGCTGCGCCCGATGTTCGAGAGCATCGTGACCGCCGATGCCGAAGGGGCGGCCGTAACCCTCGCCAGACGTATCGCGCAGGGAATGGCCCATCCGTCCGCGCCGCGCGGGCTCTCCGATCCGGCGGGCTATCACAAGGCCATTACCACCGTGCGCCAGCACCTGCGCACCGTTGACGCGGCCGCCGCCGACATCCTGCGGGCGATCGAGGCGGCGCAACTCCTGCCATTGCCGCAGGGCCTGGCGTTCGAGGAGGTGCTGTTCGAGGAACGCGCCCAAAGCCGCAGCGCGCGCGCCATGCGCCATGTCCATGTGGCCGAGGCACGCGCGCGCGCCCTGCCCGAGGCGCGCCTGGCGAACCCGCGCATGATCCGCCGGATTGCCCTGACCGGCCCGGTTCCGAGCGCGCTTGGCGACCGGCTTGGCGCGGCGGGCTGCGAGCTTCGCCGCGTGCCCGATGAGGGTCCGGGCGACGGCTGGGCCGATCTCTGGATCGAGGTCGGCGCACCCGCCCCGGCCAGAGCCGCGCGGCTGCGGCTCGATACCGGCACAGGGTTCGCGGCGAACGGGTTGTGGCTGCGCTACTCGGACAGGACGCCGTTTGCCGAACTGGGCGTCGCGCCGGGTGTTCCGGCGGCGGATGTGGCCGGTCTGGCACGGCTGCTTACGCTGGCGCAGATCGGATTTGTGCGCGCCACGCTGCCTGCGGCAGGACCGGGCATCGGCCATGTTCTGCAGGGCGCGCTCGATCTGGCCGCGCTGGCGCTCCTGCGCGCCGGGGTCGGCGTGGCCGAGGTGGATGCAGGCGCAACCGCACTCGGCTTTGCCCGGGGGCCGTGCCTCTTGATGGATCACGAGGGTCTCGCCGCCGTGCAGGCGCGCCTTGCTGCGCTTGCGCCGCGTCTCGGCCTGCCTGCCCCCGGCACCGATGGCCCGCTGGCCGAACGGCTGGCGCGCGGCGCGGTCGGGCGCGCCTCCGGGCGCGGCTTCTACGACCATCCGCCCGAGGGTCCGCGCGCGCCCCGCAGCGACCGCACAGCGCCGCTCCCCGGCGGGGTGTCGCCCGAACACGCGCTCCACGCCGCGCTGGTCAACGCCGCCGAACGGCTGATCACTTCTGGCGCGGTGCTGCGTCCGGGCGATCTCGACGTGCTCGCCGTGCACGCGCTCGGCCAGTCGCGAGAGGCGGGCGGCCCGCTCTGTCAGGCGGATGCGCGCGGGCTGATGGCGCTGCTCAAGGACATGAAGGCGCTCGCGCCGCTCTCTGCCCCGCTCTGGTCACCACACCCGGCGCTGCTCACCCGGATCAAGGAGGGGCTGGGTTATTTCGGGCGCAGGGCTGCGGACATCAGCCCAGCATGATCCCGAGGACCACCATCATCAGCCCGATCACCGACAGGAACAGCGCCCCCATGTTGAGCGGCACCACCGCCCGCACCGCCGCGCGCAGGTCCGCATCCGAAAGCCCCGCCCGACGCGCGCGCCAGACCTTGAGGATGCACCAGACCAACCCTGCAAGACCGGCCAGCGACACGAGCGCCCCGGCCCAGACCAGCATTTCCATGACGGCTCTCCTTCCACTTGCGCCGCCCGTCGCCTAGGCCAAAGCGACCCGCCGCGCAAGCGCCGCTTGAGCCTTGCGCGCGCGGCGCGGCGCGGCTAGGTCTACCTCCTGACCCGAGCGGAGGCCCCCATGAACGACATGACATCAGACACCAGCTACAGCGTGACCGCCGAAGAACTGCGCCAGTTCATCGAGCGGTTCGAGCGGCTGGAGGCCGAGAAAAAAGACATCGCCGACCAGCAAAAGGAGGTGATGGCCGAGGCCAAGGGGCGCGGTTACGACACCAAGGTGATGCGCAAGGTCATCGCGCTGCGCAAGCGCGACAAGGACGACATTGCCGAGGAAGAGGCGGTGCTCGAAATGTACAAGCAGGCCCTCGGCATGACCTGACCGATCGCGCGCCTGACGCAAGTCCCTGTCGCGCGCCCTGCGCGAGGGACCCGGCGTTGACGCCACCGCGCACCCGACGGCACCCCTAGCGCCGCTCGCCGACCAGTTTCCACAGGTAAACCAGCAACATCGCCCCCAGCACCGCGCCGATCAGCCCGCCCAGAAGTCCGGTGATCATCAGCACCATGCGGATCACCACCGCACCGATGAGCGCGCCTGCGATGCCCAAAAGAACGGTCGGGACCACCCCCATCTCCACCCGCATGAGCCGCGTGGCAAGAAACCCCGCCGCGACACCCACGATCAGAAGCCCGATGATGCCCATGCCCGTTACCTCCGGTTTCGCCAATGGGTCGGCACGATGATCAGCGCGCCGACCGACGACAGGATCGCATCCACCCCCGGCGCACCGAAGCGGATGCCGAACATGATCCGGACGAAGTAGAACAGGAACGCGCCACCCACGCAGATGATGATCGACGGCAGATAGCCATTGCGGGTGAACCCGCTCTTTTCGCTCACGTAACCGACGATGCCCGCGATCACCACCGTACCGAAAAGTTGCAGGAACATCGCCTTACCCCAACCGCGTGCCCGGCGCGAGCATCATGCCGCGCAGGAACTCGGGCGCATCCTGCGCCGCGCGCCCCGCACGTTGCAAGCGCAAAAGCCGTACCGCGCCGATGCCACAGGCCACGGTGGGGGCCGCATCCAGCACCTCTCCCGGCGCACCCTGCCCCTGCCCCGGACAAGAGGCCAGAACCTTGACCCGCTCGCCCGCGATTTCGAACCATGCGCCGGGAAAAGGCGCCAGGCCCCGGATGCGCCGGTCCACCTCCGCGGCGGGGCGTGTCCAGTCGATCCGCGCCTCGGCCTTGTCGATCTTCGCGGCATAGGTGGTGCCCTCCTCGGGTTGCGGCTCCGGCACCAGGTCCGGCAGCCGTGCCAGCGCCTCAGTGATGAGCCGCGCCCCCAGTATCGACAGCCGGTCGTGCAATTGCCCGGTCGTCTCCTGCGCTCCGATCTTCACCGCCTCGCGCAGCAGAACCGGCCCGGTATCGAGCCCCGCCTCCATCTGCATGATGCAAACGCCCGTCTCGGCATCGCCCGCCATGATCGCACGGTGGATCGGCGCGGCCCCCCGCCAGCGCGGCAAGAGCGAGGCGTGGATGTTGAGACAGCCCGCGCGCGGCGCGTCGAGGACCGCCTGCGGCAGAATGAGCCCGTAGGCCACCACCACCGCCACATCGGCCCCAAGCGCGGCAAAGTCCGCCTGCGCCCCGGCGTCCTTCAGGCTGACCGGGTGGCGCACCGGCAAGCCGAGCGCCTCGGCGCGCGCCTGCACCGGGCCGGGGCGATCCTTCTTGCCACGGCCGGCCGGACGCGGCGGCTGGCAGTAAACCGCCGCCACCTCATGCCCCGCCGCCACCAGCGCATCGAGCACCGGCACCGAAAAATCCGGCGTCCCCATGAAGATCACGCGCATCCGGGCCCTTTCACCGTCCTTCATCGTTCCGCAAATACTCAAATCCGGCGGCTCAGCCCGCGAGCCCGTCCATCTTGCGCGCAAGCTTCACGTCAAGCGCGCTCAAGCCCCCCACGTCATGGGTGGCAAGCGTCACCTCCACCGTCTTGTAGACGTTGAGCCATTCGGGATGGTGGTTCCACTTCTCGGCCCAGAGTGCCGCGCGCGTCATGAAGCCCATGGCCTCGACGAAATCGGCGAAGTGATAGGTCTTGGTGATCGCGTCGCGCCCCTCGACCATGGCCCAGCCGTTTTCCAGAAGCGGTTGAAGCGTGGTCTTGCGCGCGGTGTCGCTGAGTTTCTCGGTCATTCGTGATCCTCCATGACGGTCCTGCGAAACGGACCATACCCGGTCAATATGTCGATTTCCTCGTCCACGGCGGCGCGCTCGGCCTCGAGATACTGCGCCACCGCCTCGGCAAAGCCCGGATCGCGCAGCCAGTGCAGCGAATGGACGGGCCGGGGCAGGTAGCCGCGGGCCAGCTTGTGCTCGCCCTGCGCCCCAGCCTCGACCCTTTGCAGCCCGGTTTCAATGGCAAACGCGATGGCGCGGTAATAGCACAACTCGAAGTGAAGGCAGGGGTGATCCTCGATGCAGCCCCAGTAACGGCCATAAAGCGCCGAGGCGCCGATCAGGTTCATCGCACCCGCCACGGGGCGGCCGCCGCGTAGCGCGAGCAAAAGCAGAATATCCCCCCGGAGCCGCTCATGCGCCAGATCGAAGAAGGCGCGGCGCAGATAGGGCGTGCCCCATTTGCGCGCGCCGGTGTCCTGATAGAAGGCCCAGACCGCCTGCCAGTGTTCGGGGCGGATGGCATCGCCGGTCAGCGCCACGATCTCGCCTCCGAAGGCGTTGGCGCGGGCGCGCTCCTTGCGGATGGCCTTGCGCTTGCGCGACGAGAGATCGGCAAGGAACGCGTCGAAACTGCCATAGCCGCGATTTTGCCAGTGATATTGCTGTGTGCGGCGCGCGAGATAGCCCGCCACCTCGCCCGCCGCCACCTCTTCACCCGTGCAGAAGGTCAGGTGGACCGAGGAGACCCCGTGCCGCTCCGCCACGTCCCGCGCCCCTTGCAGGAGTGCCGCGCGCCCCGCCGCCTCGAACCCCGGACGCGCCAGAAGCCGCCGCCCCGTCACCGGCGTGAAGGGCACCGCACCTTGCAGCTTGGGGTAATAGCGCCCGCCCGCGCGTTCATAGGCATGGGCCCAGCTATGATCGAAGATATATTCGCCCTGACTGTGGGATTTGACATAGAGCGGGGCGACGGCGATCACCGTGCCGCCTGCCTCGGCGCGCATGTATTGCGGTTGCCAGCCTGTGCCGCGCCCGACCGAGCCGCTATCCTCCAGCGCCGAGAGGAACCGGTAGGTGGTGAACGGATCCTCTGGCCGCGCACCGCCCGCCGCCTCGGGGCAGGCGCACGCGTCCCAGTCGGCCGCGCCGATCTCGGCGATGCGGTCATGGAGCGTTATGGTGATCGCGGTGTCGGTCATGCCGACTGTCCTATCTGGCGCGCAGGCGCTCTGGATCAAGCGGGGATGTCCGCCAGATACCGCTCGAACGTGATATTGTCCGCCACCTGTCGCGCGCGCGCCTCCGTCTCGCGGCTGCGCACGGTCCAGCACAGGATCGCGGCCCCCTGCGCGCGCAATTCGGCAAGGCGCGGATTGGCAAGGTCGGTTACGTCATGGCTGACAAAGCTGGCACCCGCCCGGTCGTAATCGGGAATGCTGCGCAGCCGCGCGCGGGTCTCTTCGCGCAGAAGCGGCCAGTCCTCGGGCGTATAGGCGCAGGTGACGATGCCGCGCGCCCGCTCTGGTGCAAGATCGGCCATCGCCACCACCATCTCGGGGTTGAACGACATGAGCGCGACCAGCCCCTTGTAACCGACGAGCGCCTCTGCGGTGGCCGCTTCGAGCACACCATCGGTCACACCCATCTGGCCGTGCTGGTCCTTCAACTCGATCAGGAGCGGCACGCGGCCCGCCACCAGCGCCAGCACCTCGGGCAGGTCAGGGATGCCCTCATCGCCGCCCTTTAGCGGGATTTGCGCCAGCTCTGCCGCATCGCGCGCACGCACCGGCCCCGTCTCGGGCGTGAGCCGCCCGAGATCGTAGTCGTGAAACACCATGGCGCGCCCATCGCGGCTCGTTTGCAGGTCGATCTCGATGCCATAGCCCGCCGCAATCGCCGCGCGGATCGCCGCGCGCGAGTTCTCGGGCCGGCCCGCCGTCACATCGTGGAGCGCGCGATGCGCAATCGGCAAGCGTCTGAACGCTTCGGGCAGGGCGCTCATTTGATCTGGAAGATCCCGTCGATCTCGACCGCCACGCCAAAGGGCAGCGAGGCGGCGGAGACGGCGGCGCGCGCGTGCTTGCCCGCGTCGCCCAGCGCCTCGCCCAGAAAATCCGACGCGCCGTTGATCACCGCCGGTTGCTGGGTGAAATCGGCGGTCGAGTTGACAAAGCCCGTGAGCCGCACGACCCGCACCAGCCGGTCCAGATCACCGCCGCAGGCCGCCTTGACCTGTGCCAGAAGCGCAATCGCGCAGGCCCGCGCCGCCGCCGCGCCGCCCGCCACGTCCATGTCGGCACCAAGCTTGCCGGTCATCAGCGTGTCGCCATCCTTGGCGACCTGACCCGAGACATAGAGCATGTCTCCCACCTGAACGAAAGGCACGTAATTGGCGGCGGGTGCCGGGGCCTCCGGCAAGGTCACGCCCATCTCGGCAAGTCTCGATTCAAACTGGCTCATGTCGCTGTCTCCTGTCGCGGTCCGCGCGCACGCTAGCGGCGCGCGCGGGCAATGAAAAGCCCCCTCACTCGCGGAACGCCTTGGCAAGATAATCGGTGAAGGGCTTGACCAGATAGGCAATCGGCGTGCGGTCCTCGGTGCGGATGAACGCCTCCACCGGCATCCCCGGCACCAGCGTCACGCCCTCGGGCAGCCGCTCCATCTGGCCCTCCCTGAGGACGATCTCGGCCCGGTAATAGGGCACGCGCGTCGCCTGATCCTCGAAGGCGTCAGCGGAGATCTGCACCACCTCGCCAAAAAGCTCCGGCGTGGTGCGCTGATCCAGCGCGGAAAACCGCAGCGTCACCTCCTGGCCGAGAGTGAGCTTGTCGATGTGGATCGTGTCCACCTGCGCGTTGATGACGAGCGGGCGATCCTGCGGGATGATGTAGAGCAGCGGTTCGGCGGGGCGGATCACCGAGCGGCGGGCAAAGACCTGAAGATCGTAGACAATGCCCGATACCGGCGCGGTGATCTCCAGCCGCTCCATCTGGTCGAGCAGCGCGCGGCGCTGTTCGCGCAGTTCAAGCTCGCGCACCTGCAAATCCCGCAAGGTGGTGATCGCCTCCTCCCGCCGGTCGCTGCTCAGCCGCAGGATTTCAAGATCAAGCTCGGTGATACGCCCCTCGGCCTGCGCCTTTTGCGAGGTCAGCTCGCCCATCGTCCCGTCAAGCCGCGCCGCCTCGCGTTGCAGCGCCAGCACCCGTGACGCCTGCGCCAACCCGCGATCCAGCAGCGTTTGCTGATCGGCAAGCTCGCGGGCGATCAAATCCGACTGCCGGTCAAGCGCCTCCTGCTGTGCCTCGATCCCGGCGATCTGATCGACGGTCTGCTCGCGCCGCTTGCCAAGCTGCTCGATGCGCGCGGCGATGGTCTCGGCGCGGGCGGCCATGAGCATCTTCTGGCCGCGCATGAGCGCGGCCGCGTCCTCGTTGACAGCCGTCAACTCCAGAAGCAACGGATCGAAGCGGAGCGTGTCGCGCCCGTCGCGCTCGGCCTCAAGGCGCGCACGACGCGACATCAGTTCGGCCACCTGCGTTTCGACAATGGCAAGCCGCGACGCAAGTTCCGCCGGGTCGAGCCGCAAGAGGGGTTGCCCCTCCGCGATCCGGTCGCCTTCCTTGACCACGATCTCGGCCACCACGCCGCCATCGGGATGCTGCACCACCTGCCGGTTCTGATCCACCTCGATGCGCCCCGAGGCGATGACCGCGCCGGAAATCTGCGTCAGCCCGGCCCAGGTGCCGAACCCGCCAAGCAGAACGACAAGGCCGATGAGCCCTGCCACCAGCGGGCCACGCGCCGACCAGGCTGCGGGCGCACTCATTGCATTCCCCCCTGCGCGCGTGCGCCCTCGGCCTCGGCCAGCGTCTCGTGGTTCTTGACCACGCTTTTCAGCACCTCATCGCGCGGACCAAAGGCGCGGGCCTGACCCTGTTCCAGCATCAGGAGCAGGTCACATTCGCGGATCACCGCCGGGCGATGCGCCACCACGACAACGGCGCGCCCCGAGGATTTGAAACCGCGAATCGCGCGGTTGACCGCCTCGCTGCCGGCATTGTCGAGATTGGCGTTCGGCTCGTCGAGCACGAGGATCACCGGATCGCCATACATCGCCCGCGCCAGCCCGATGCGCTGCATCTCGCCGCCCGAGAGCCGCCCGCTCGCGGCACTCACGCGGGTGTCATAGCCATCGGGCAGCTTGAGGATCATCTCGTGGGCATCGGCGCGTTTGGCGGCCTTGACCACCTCGGCATCGTCGGGCGCGGACGCAAGCCGGGCGATGTTCTCGGCGATGGTGCCGTCGAAAAGCTGAACCCGCTGAGGCAGATAGCCGATCAGCCCGCCCAGAACCGATGGCGCGTACTGATCGAGCGCCGCCCCGTCAAGCCGGATGGACCCCGCCGCAGGCCGCCAGACGCCGGTGAGCGCGCGCGCCAGCGTCGATTTGCCCGCCCCCGACGGGCCGATGATGCCAAGCGCCTGACCGGGCGCGACCATGAAACTCACGCCGCGCAGCACCGGCACGCTCTCGCCCGGCGGCAGCACGGTGATCTGTTTGACCTCCAGAGCCGCCTTGGGCCGCGGCAGCGCGGTGCGCGGGGCCTCGGGCGGGACCTCGCCCAGCAACTCGGCCAGATTGTCCCATCCCTGCATGGCGCGTTGCACCATCGGCCATTGGCCGATGGCCATCTCGATGGGGGCAAGTGCGCGCCCTAGAAGGATCGAGCCCGCGATCATGGCGCCCGGTGTCAGCTCGCCGCGCAGCACCAGAAACGCCCCCACCCCCAGCATCGCCGATTGCAACAGCAGCCGGAACGCCTTGGACCCGCTCGTGAAGGTGCCGCCCAGATCGGCGGCGCGGACCTGTTCGCGCAATCCCACATCGCGGATCTTCTGCCAGCGGTCAAAAGCGGCGTCGCGCATCCCCATTGCCTGCACCATCTCGGCCTCGAGCCGGAGCCGGTCCGATTCGGCTTCGGACTGCATCCCGGCCATGCCCGCGCGTTGCGACGGGTGGCGCGTGACGGCCTGATTGACCATCGTCACCAGGATCAGCAGCGCCCCGCCAAGAATGGCAAGCATCCCGAGCCAGGGATGAAACACCCAGATCGCGGCGATGAAGACCGGGGCCCAGGGCATATCGAAAAGCGCCAGCAGCACCGGCGCACTCATCAGGCGCTGCACCGATTCCAGATCACGCAGCCCGCTTGCCGTGCGCGGATCGGGGGTCAGGGCCGACTTGCGGATCACCGCATCAAAGACCCGCCGGTCAAGCGCCGCCTGAAACCGCGCGCCAACCCGCGCCATGATCCGCCCGCGCGCGAAATCGAGCACACCCATGACCGTGTAAAGGAACACAACAAGGATCGAGAGCGCGATCAGCGTCTCCACCGACCGGCTGGAGAGCACGCGGTCATAGACCTGCAACATGTAGATCGGTCCGGTCAGCATCAGCAGGTTGGCGAAGACGCTGAAAATACCGACGAACCAGTAAAGCCCGCGGCTCTGGCGACGCACGCCGCGCAATTCCGCACGCCCGGCCTCGATCCTCGTTTTCTCAAGTCGCATTTCTGCTCATCTTGTTCTAGTCTCGGGCAATGACAGTTTGAACACGAATTTTTGTGATCCGTCCATACGTTGCCTGTCGCCATTCTGCCACAGGAATGTGAAGGATGTGATATCAATACTGGGTTTGAACCAGGATTCGGATATGTAACGCCAATGATGACTCAGAGCCTGTGGATATGACCTTGCCGACAATGACATTCCCTCTCCAGCGCCGTTTTGCCGGGATGGTCTCGATGCTTTGCCTCGTGCTTGTGGCGGCCTGTGCGACGCCTGACGCGGCCAGCCGCGACGTGTTCGACCCTCATGAGGCCGAGAACCGGCGCATGCACGAGTTCAACCGCGGGTTCGACCGCTCGCTTTTGCGGCCCGTGGCGCATGCCTACGCCACGGCAGTGCCCGACGATATCGAGACGGTGGTCATCCGCTTCGCCGAGAACCTTTCGTTGCCCGCCGATGTCGTGAACAACGTGCTGCAACTCAACATGCGCGCGGCCTTCCAGGACACGGCGCGCTTTGTCGTCAACACCACTGTCGGGCTTGGCGGCTTCTTCGATCCGGCAAGCGAGATGGGGATGGCGGCGCCCTCCAACACGGATTTCGGCCAGACGCTGCATGTCTGGGGCGCGCGTGAAGGGGCCTTTATCGAACTGCCCGTGATTGGCCCGTCGACCACGCGCGACACCTACGGAATGTTCGTCGATCTCTTCACCAACCCGCTCACGTATGTGATCGATTCTCCCGAGAGCCTCGCCGGCACGGCGGCAGGCGTTGCCTCGGGCCTGTCACGGCGCGATAAATTCTCTGATACGATCGATCAGATTCTCTATGAAAGCGCGGATAGTTACGCGCTGTCGCGGTCGATCTTCCTGCAAAATCGCCGGTTCAAACTTGGCGGCACCGACGACGATACCTATACTGATCCCTATGACGGAGCGGGCGGTGCGCCAGCATCCGCCCTTGTAGAGGACCCGTATGATGAATGATTTTACCCGTCGCCGCCTGCTTGTGACCGGCACCGCCGCGCTCGGCCTCAGCGGGTTCGCGCTGCCTGCTTTCGCCCTGACCGAGGCGCGCGCGCGCGCCCTCATCGATCAGGTGGTTTCCGATATCAACGGCGTGATTGCCACTGGCAAACCCCTGTCGCGGATGGTGTCGGACTTCGAGCGCATCTTCTCGCGCTACGCCGATGTCAACATCATCGCCCGCTCGACCCTTGGGGCTGACGCCAATCGTGCCTCCGCATCGCAGTTGCGCGCCTATACCGAGGCGTTCCGCGGCTATGTCGCACGCAAATACGGCAAGCGCTTCAACGAGTTCATCGGCGGGCGCATCGAGGTGCAAGGCGTGCGGCAGGTCAAGTCCTGGCACGAGGTCAAGTCGATGGCCTATCTGCGCGGCGAATCGCCTTTCGAGGTGAATTTTCTGGTCTCCGACCGCTCGGGCAAGGACCTGTTCTTCGACATGATCATCGAGGGGATCAGCCTGCGGCTGAGCGAACGCACAGAGATCGGTGCCATGCTCGACCGGCGCAACGGCGATATCAATGCGTTGATCGAGGACATCAAGCGCGCAGGCTGAGCGCCCCGGAAATCCCGCGAAACGGCACCCCTTCGGGTGCCGTTTTCAATTGCCGAAGATGCTGCGCAGGATGTTTTCGATGGGGTTGCCGCTTGTCACCGGCGCGCGGTGCTGCGGGACAGGCGCGGGCGCGGGCGCAGGCCGGGGGGCAGGGCGCAGCATCGGCAGGGGGCGCGGCTCCAGCCCCTCATGCACGCGCAGCATCGTCTCGCGCCAGATTTCCGCCGGCAGGCCACCGCCGGTCACGCCCTTGAGCGGCGTGTTGTCATCATACCCCATCCAGACGCCCGCCACGTAATCGGCGGTGAAGCCCAGGAACCACGCATCGCGCGCCGCCTGCGTGGTGCCGGTCTTGCCCGCCGCCTCGCGCCCCGGCAGGCGCGCGCGCGCGCCGGTGCCGGTCTCGATCACCTTGGTCATCATGTAGATCAGTTCGCGCGCCGCCTCCTCGCGGATCACCCGCTCGCCGATGCCGCTCTGCCGGGTCATCAGCGGCGCGTCCTCGCCCATCAGGCGCAACTCGGTCAGGCCGTAGGGCGTGACCGAGGAGCCGCCGTTGAGAATGCCCGCATAGGCCCCGGTCATCTCGATCAGCGTGCTTTCCGAAGCTCCGAGCGCCAGCGCGGGCCCGGCGGCCAGATCGCTGTCGATGCCGAAATCCGAGGCAACCTTGCGCACCAGATCGCGCCCGACGCTTTCCGATATCTTGACCGCCGGAATATTGATGGATTGCGCCAGTGCCTGCGTCAGGGTCACCCGGCCCTTGAAATCGCGGGTATAATTCTCCGGGCACCAACGGCCGGAGCCAGGGATATTCAGGCAATAAGGTTCGTCCACCACCTCCGAATCGTAGCTGTAACCGAGTTCAAGTGCCGTGGCGAAGACGAAGGGCTTGAAGGCCGAGCCGGTCTGCCGCCGCGCCTGCGTGGCGCGGTTGAAGGCCCCGATCACGGTGGTGTCGCGCCCGCCCACCATCGCGCGCACAGCACCATCGGCGCTCATCACCACGATGGCCGCCTGCGCCTTGGAACCCTCTGACACCTTCTCGTCGAAAACCGCGCGCAGCGCCTCTTCCGCCGCGCGCTGAAGCCGTTGGTCAAGCGTGGTGCGGATCACCACATCCTCGGTGGTGTCGCGGGTCAGGAATTCCGGTCCCGAGGCCATGATCCAGTCGGCGAAATAGCCGCCCGCGCGCCGCTCTGCCGCCTCGGACAGTTGTGCCGGATTGGCCAGCGCCACGGCGGCGTCGGTATCGCCCAGATAGCCCTGATCCTGCATCAGCCGCACCACCACCCGCGCGCGGTTCTGCGAGCGTTCCAGATTGGCGGTCGGCGCAAGTGTGGAGGGCGCGGTCAGAAGCCCCGCGATCATCGCCCCTTCGGCGGGCGAGAGATTGGCCGATGATTTACCGAAATAACGCTGCGCGGCCGCCTCGGCCCCGTAGGCCCCGCCGCCCAGATAGGCGCGGTTGAGATAGATCGTGAGGATCTGATCCTTGGAATATTTCGCCTCCATCGCCAGTGCATAAAGCGCCTCACGCCCCTTGCGCAGCAGCGAGCTTTGCCGACAATACGACACATAGGCGGCCTCGCTCTCCCATTTCTCGGCGTCATAGTTCTGACCGAAACACAAGAGTTTCGCGGTCTGCTGCGTGATGGTCGAGCCGCCATTGCCCGAGAGCGGCCCGCGCCCCTCGCGCAGGTTGATGCGGATGGCGCTGGCGATGCCGATGGGGTCGATGCCCGGATGCAGGTAAAAGCGGCGATCCTCGGTGGCAATGACGGCGTTCTTGAGGTGCGGGCTGACCGTATCCGCCGTCACCACCCCGCCGAACTGGTCGCCGCGCCAGGCAAAGACTTCGCCCTCGCGGTCGAGGATCGTGACCGAGCCGCGCGCGCGCCCGTCAATGAGCGCCTGATATTCCGGCAGACCTGTGTAGAGATAGGCCACGGCCATGCCCACGACGAGCAAGAGCACCGCCGTCACCCGCCAGCCGATGCCCCAGACGATCCGCCAGACGAAGCGCAGGATCGCCGCAATAAACCGCACGACCGGGTTGCGCGACCGCGCCGCGCGGCGCGGCTTGCGGGCGGGCGTCTTGCGCGGGGCGGGCTTGGCGGCCCTTGTGCGTTTCGGCGCCACGAGTGGCGGTTTGCGTCGTCCTGTCGTGCCCATTGCCCTGCCCGGCCCTGTCGTTGAAGCCCTACTCTACCGCGCCCTGCGCCGGATGTAGAGACCCGGTGTCGCGCCGCCGCGTTCCACTGTTGCACAAATTTCAATCACATCATCTGATATGCCTATATTTTGCGCATCGAGGCGGGAAATCGCGCCCGTGCCCCCCGGCTTTCCCTTCCCCAAACGCCCCACACCGATTTTGCTGCACCTGCAAAGCGCACGGATCACGCGCGCCCAAGGGAAAGGGGAAGACGTGAAACTCATCATCGCAACGATCAAACCATTCAAGCTCGAGGAGGTTCGCGAGGCGCTCACCGGCATCGGTGTGCGCGGCATGATGGTCACCGAGATCAAGGGCTTTGGCGCACAGTCGGGCCATACCGAGATTTATCGCGGGGCCGAATACGCCGTGAACTTCGTGCCCAAGATCAAGCTCGAGGTGGCCGTGACCGACGGCCTCGCCGATCAGGTGGTCGAGACCATCGCCCGAGCCGCGCGCACCGGCAAGATCGGCGACGGCAAGATCTTCGTGCTCGATCTCCAGGAAGCCCTGCGCGTGCGCACGGGCGAAACCAATGACGACGCGCTCTGAGTTGCGCGAGGGAAAGGACAAGAAAATGACCCTGAAAAAGACACTTGGCATCGCCGCGTTGGTGGCGCTCCTGCCCGGCCTTGGGCTGGCGCAGGAGGCGGCGGAGGCGGTCGAGGCCGCGCCCGACATCAACCCCTATATCTTTACCACGCTGCTGTTTCTCATCGGCGGGTTTCTGGTGTTCTGGATGGCGGCGGGCTTTGCCATGCTCGAGGCGGGCCTCGTGCGCTCCAAGAACGTGACCATGCAGTTGACCAAGAATATCGCGCTCTTTTCCATCGCCGCGATCATGTATTGGCTGATCGGGTTCAACCTGATGTATCCCGGCGATGGATGGTGGATCGCGGGCTGGATGGGGCCGTGGTTCTCGATCACGTCGCTCGAGCCGGTGGGGCTCGAGGCGGCGGCGGCGTCGCTCGATTATGCCTCTGTCGGTTCGGACTTCTTCTTTCAGTTGATGTTCTGCGCCACCACAGCCTCGATCGTCTCGGGCACGCTGGCGGAGCGCATCAAGCTGTGGCCGTTCCTCATCTTCGTCGTGGTGCTGACCGGCGTGCTCTATCCCATCGAAGCATCGTGGCAGTGGGGCGGCGGCTGGCTGTCGGAGGCGGGTTTCGCCGATTTCGCGGGCTCCACCCTCGTTCATGCCGCAGGCGGGTTCGCGGCGCTAGCGGGCGCGCTCATCCTCGGGCCGCGCATCGGCAAGTATTCCAAAGAGGGCCGCGTCATCCCGATCCCCGGCTCGAACCTTGCACTGGCGACGCTCGGCACGTTCATCCTGTGGCTGGGCTGGTTCGGCTTCAACGGCGGCTCACAGCTGGCCATGGGCACGGTCGGTGACGTGACGGATGTCAGCCGCATCTTCGCCAATACCAACATGGCCGCCGCCGCCGGTGCCGTGACCGCGCTCATCCTCACGCAGGTGATGTATAAAAAGCCCGACCTCACGATGGTGCTCAACGGCGCGCTGGCGGGTCTGGTGTCGATCACTGCCGAACCGCTGGCGCCCTCGCTCTTCGGGGCACTGTGGATCGGGGCCATCGGTGGCGTGATCGTCGTCATCACCGTGCCGATGCTCGACCGCATGAAGATCGACGACGTCGTGGGCGCGATCCCGGTGCACCTCATTGCGGGCATCTGGGGCACGCTGGCGGTGCCGTTCTACAATGGCGATGCGAGCTTTGGCACGCAGATCCTCGGCATCGCGGCGATCGGCGGATTTGTCTTCGTCGCCTCGCTGGTGGTCTGGCTCATCCTAAAGGCGACCATGGGCATCCGCGTGGGCGAGGAAGAAGAGATCAACGGCCTCGACATGGCGGAACTGGGCATGGAGGCTTACCCCGAATTCTCCAAGGGCTGATCCCTCTCTCCTCCTCCCGATCACCCCTCAGAGAGCTTGCCCCGGGCGTCCGCGCCCGGGGTTTTTCTTGGCCGCGACGCTTTCAGAATCGCGCGGCTTCATGCTAAGTTTTGTGACATGAACACACCCGCCCCCAAGATAAGCGCTGCCCCCCCGCGCATCCGGCAGCTTGACGACGCCGCGATCAACCGCATCGCGGCGGGCGAGGTGGTCGAGCGTCCGGCCTCTGCCGTCAAGGAATTGATGGAAAACGCGCTGGATGCCGGGGCCGCCCGGATCGAGGTGGCGGTCGCCGATGGTGGCAAGACGCTTATCCGCATCACCGATGATGGCTGCGGTATCGCGCCCGAGGATCTGCCGCTCGCGCTTGCCCGTCACGCGACCTCCAAGATCGACGGCTCTGACCTGCTCGACATACACTCCTTCGGCTTTCGCGGCGAGGCGCTGCCGTCATTGGGGGCCGTGGGGCGGCTCACGATCACGTCGCGCGCGAGGGGTCATGATGCGGCGGAAATCACCGTTGCGGGCGGGCAGTTGGGCGCGGTCAGACCGGCGGCGCGTGGCCCCGGCACCACCATCACGCTGCGCGATCTCTTCTACGCCACGCCGGCGCGGCTCAAGTTCCTGCGCTCGGACCGCGCCGAGACGCAGGCGATTGCCGATACCGTCAAGCGCCTTGCCATGGCAGCACCCCGCGTGGCGGTGACGCTGCGCGATGTCTCGGGCGGTGGCGAGGGGCGCGTGATGTTCCGCGCCGAGGCTGAGACGGGCGATCTCTTCGATGCGCTCTCGGACCGGCTTGCCCGGATCATGGGGCGCGAGTTCACCGACAATGCGCTCTGCATCGACGCCACCCGCGAGGGGCTGCGCCTTTCGGGCTATGCTGCCCTGCCGACCTATTCGCGCGGCGCGGCGGTGGCGCAGTATCTTTTCGTCAATGGCCGCCCGGTGCGCGACCGGATGCTGGCGGGCGCGCTGCGTGCGGCCTATCAGGACGTGCTCGCGCGCGACCGGCACCCGGCGGCGGCGCTCTTCATCGACTGTGATCCCCATCTTGTCGATGTGAACGTCCACCCGGCCAAATCCGAGGTCCGGTTTCGCGATCCCGGCCTTGCGCGCGGCCTCATCGTGTCGGGCTTGCGCCACGCGCTGGCCGAGGCGGGGCATCGCGCCTCCTCGACCGTGGCCGGGGCCACGCTGGGGGCGTTCCGCGCGCCCGCGCACGCGCAGCCCTACCAGATGGATCGCCCCTCGGCTCAGGCGCGCAGCCTTGCCTATCAGGCGCAGGCACCGGGCTTTGCCGAGATCGCCGGAGCGTGGAGCGGGCGGGTTGAAGAGGCCCCGCAAGGGGGCGAAGAGACCCCGGCCACCGCCCTGCCCCTTGGCGCGGCGCGCGCGCAGATCCACGAGAATTACATCATCGCCCAGACCGAAAGCGGCATGGTGATCGTCGATCAGCACGCCGCCCATGAGCGGCTGGTCTACGAGCGCCTCAAGGCGCAGGCCGAAAGCGGCATCGCGGCGCAGGCGCTGCTCATCCCCGAAATCGTCGATCTGCCCGAGGCCGATTGCGCCACGCTTATGGATCATGCCGGGGACCTCGCCACGCTCGGCCTTGTGATCGAGCCCTTCGGCGCGGGCAGCGTCGCCGTGCGCGAGACCCCGGCGCTTCTTGGCCCGCTCAATGCCTCGGCACTCCTGCGAGATATCCTCGATGAGCTGCGCGACGCAGGGGATAGCGGGGCGCTGCGCGCGCGCATCGACGCGGTGCTGTCGCGCATGGCCTGTCACGGCTCGGTCCGCTCGGGCCGCCGCATGTCGGGCGAGGAGATGAACGCGCTTTTGCGCGAGATGGAGCGCACGCCGAAATCCGGCCAGTGCAACCACGGCCGCCCCACCTATGTGGAATTGCGCCTGTCGGATATCGAGCGATTGTTCGGGCGCACATGATCCAGATCGGTCCCTATGCCTTTGACACCGCCGACCCGGCAACGCTTGCGGGGCTGATCGGGGCGGGCGCGCTCCTGCTCTTTCTCGTCCTGCTCATCGCCGCCTTGCGCGCCGCCAACCGCTCGGCCCGTCTGGCCGAGCCGCTGGCGCAGCAGATGATGCAGCTTGGCGCGCGCGTGCAGGGGCTCTCGGACGGGCAGCACCAGCTTGCCGGCGGGCTGACCCATGTTGCCGAGGCGCAGGCGGCCAGCCAATCGCACATGTTGCAACTGATGGAAAAACGCCTTGCCGAGGTGGGCAACCAGATGACCGAGAACCTGCAAGGCTCGGCCCGCCGCACCGCGCAATCCTTGGGCGAATTGCAGCAGCGCCTGCAAACCATCGACAAGGCGCAGGACAATATCACCAAGCTGTCGGGCGATGTGCTGTCCTTGCAGGACATCCTCAGCAACAAGCAGACGCGCGGGGCCTTTGGCGAAATACAGCTCACCGATATCGTGACCAAGGCGCTGCCTTCGGACAGCTACACGCTTCAGGCGACGCTCTCGAACGGTCGCCGCGCCGATTGCCTCATTCACCTGCCCAACCCGCCGGGGCCGATTGCCATCGACAGCAAGTTCCCGCTGGAGGCCTATGAGGCCCTGCGCCGTGCCACGACCGAAACCGAACTGGTCGCGGCCGCCCGCTTTCTGCGCACCTCCGTGCGCAAGCATATCAAGGACATTTCCGAGAAATACATCCTCGAGGGCGAAACCGCCGATGGCGCGCTGATGTTCCTGCCCTCCGAGTCGGTCTATGCGGAACTGCACGCCAATTTCCCCGAGGTGGTGCGCGACGGGTTCGCCGCGCGGGTCTGGATCGTGTCGCCCACGACCTGCATGGCCACGCTCAACACCATGCGCGCGATCCTCAAGGATGCCCGGATGCGCGAACAGGCGGGCGCGATCCGGCGGGAGCTGGGGCTTCTCTTTGCCGATGTGGACCGGCTGGGCAACCGCGTCGAAAACCTCGACCGGCATTTCCATCAGGCGGCCAAGGACATCTCGGACATCAAGATTTCCGCCGACAAGGCGGGCAGGCGCGCGCGGCGCCTGGACAATTTCGATTTCGAGGAGATGGCCCCCGAAACCGAGCCGGCCCTGCCCGGACACAGGGCGGAGTAAGCGCCGGTCAGAGCCGCAGGCCGGTTGTCGCGTCGAACGGATGCAACGCCTCGCGCGCAAGGCTGAAGGCCAGCCGCGACCCCTCCTCGACGGCGGGCACATGCGGCAGGCGCACGACGAACATGTCGTCCAGCCCGTCGAAACGCACATGCAGGTGGCTTTCCGCGCCCGCCGGTTCCAGCAGCATCAGCCGCGCCTCAAGCGTGAGGCCCCCGTCGGTCGGGGGGGCAAGCGACATGTCCTCGGGGCGCAGCCCGATCAGGTCGGCCCCGGCCGGCAGGTGCGCGAGCGCATCCGCCGCCACGACACCGCGCAGCCAGTCCGCAGGCAGCATGTTCATCGCCGGAGAGCCGATGAAGCCCGCGACAAAGGTGGTGGCGGGCCGCGCATAGACCTCCATCGGGGTGCCGGTCTGCTCGATCCGCCCGCCATTGAGCACCACCAGCCGGTCGGCCAGCGTCAGCGCCTCCAACTGGTCATGGGTCACATAGAGCGAGGTGGTGGCAAGCCGCTTCTGCAACTGGCGGATTTCCACCCGCATCTGAACCCGGAGCTTGGCATCGAGGTTCGACAGCGGCTCGTCGAAGAGAAACGCCGCAGGCTCGCGCACCAGCGCCCTGCCCATGGCCACGCGCTGCCGCTGCCCGCCCGAAAGCTGCCGCGGCTTGCGGTCGAGAAACGCGCCGATCTGCAACATCTCGGCCGCTGCGGTCACGCGGCGCTCGATCTCGGCGCGCGCCATGCGCCGGTTTTTCAGGCCGTAGGCCAGATTGTTGTAAACGGTCATGTGCGGGTAAAGCGCGTAGTTCTGGAACACCATGGCGATATCGCGCTCTGCCGGTTCCAGCCGGTTCACCACGCGGTCGCCGATGCGCAACGTGCCCTCGGTGATCGTCTCCAGCCCCGCGACCATGCGCAGAAGCGTGGACTTGCCACAGCCGGAGGGTCCGACCAGCACGATCATCTCGCCATCGGCGATATCGAGGCTTACCCCGGTCACGGCGCGCACATCGCCCGCATAGACCTTGCCGAGGTTTTCCATGGTAATCGAGGCCATGCGTTATTTCTCCGTCTCGGTCAGCCCCTTCACGAAGAGGCGCTGCATGAACAGGATGACAAGGATCGGCGGCAGCGCGGCAAGCACCACCGTCGCCATCACCAGATGCCAGAGCGGTTCGCTGTCCCCGCCCGTCACCATGCGCTGAATCCCCATGACGATGGTGTAATAGGCCGGGTCCGTGGTGATCAGCAGCGGCCACAGATACTGGTTCCAGCCATAGATGAACATGATCACGAACAGCGCCGCGATATTGGTGATCGACAGCGGCACGAGGATATCACGAAAGAATTTCATCGGTCCCGCCCCGTCGACGCGGGCGGCCTCCATCAATTCCTCCGGCACGGTCATGAAGAACTGCCGGAAGAGAAACGTCGCCGTGGCGCTGGCAATGAGCGGGATCGACAGCCCCGCGAAACTGTTGAGCATCCCCAGATCGGCCACCACCTGAAAGGTCGGCACGATGCGCACCTCGACCGGCAGCATCAGCGTCAGGAAGATCACCCAGAAAAAGAAGATGCGGAACGGAAAGCGGAAATAGACAATGGCAAAGGCCGACAGGAGCGAGATCGACAGCTTGCCGATGGTGATCGCCATGGCCATGACAAAGCTGTTCCACAGCATCCCGCCGATGGGCGGCGTGCCCGCGCGCGAGCGCCCCTCCAGGATCACGGTCTTGTAGTTCTCGAGCGCGTTCGGCCCGGGCAAGAGCGGCATGACCCCGCGCACGAACGTGCCGGGCGGATGGGTCGAGGCGATGACCGCCACATAGACGGGAAACACCACCACAGCGACCCCGAGGATGAGGACAAGATGGGCGAGCAGATCGCCAAGGCGGTTGTTGTCGACCATCGCAGCCCCCTTTCAGTAATTCACGCGCCGCTCGATAAAGCGGAACTGGATGACGGTGAGCACCACGACGATGGCCATGAGGATCACCGATTGCGCGGCGGAAGAGCCAAGATTGAGGTTCACGAACCCGTCGCGATAGACCTTGTAGACAAGGATGTTGGTGGCCTGCGCCGGCCCCCCCTCGGTGGTGGCATGGATCACGCCGAACGTGTCGAACATGGCATAGACCACGTTGACGACCATCAGAAAGAACGTGACCGGCGACAGAAGCGGGAACACGATGGTCCAGAACCGCTTGGTGCGGCTTGCCCCGTCGATCGCCGCCGCCTCCAGCAGCGATTGGGGAATGGATTGAAGCCCGGCCAGGAAGAACAGGAAATTGTAGCTGATCTGCTTCCACGCGGCGGCGATGATGACAAGCAGCATCGCATCGGTGCTGCTGGAACGGTGATTCCAGTCATAGCCGAGACCCTGCAAGACATAGGGCGCAATCCCGATGGCGGGATTGAAGATGAACCACCACAGCACCCCCGCGATGGCCGGGGCAACCGCGTAGGGCCAGACAAGGAAGGTGGTATAGCCATCACGCGAGCGGATCATGCGGTTGACCATCACCGCGAAGAGAAGCGCCAGCGACATCGACAGAAACGTGGTGCCGACGCTGAACACCGCCGTGACCTTGAGCGAGTTGAGATAGAGCGGATCGGCGAGCAGCCGCTCGAAATTGTCGAACCAGACGAATTCCGTGCGCAGACCGAAAACATCCTGCCGCAGAAAGGATTGATAAAGCGCCTGGCTGGCGGGCCAGATGAAGAAAATCAGCGTGACGATGACCTGCGGTGCCAGCAGCGCATAGGGCAGCCACGACGTCGGGAAGGTCATGCGTTTGGTCTGCATCGGCGCGCGCCCCGTTGAGCGAAAGGACCGCGCCCCCGGACCGGATCCGGGGGCGCGGCAGGGTCGTTCGGTTCAGCGCGCCTGCGCTTCGAACTGGCGCAAGAGGTCATTGCCGCGGCGCACCGCGTCCGCGCTTGCCTGCGCGCCGGTCTTGGAGCCGGCCATCAGCGCCTCCATCTCCTCCGAGATGATGTCGCGGATCTGCACGAAGCTGCCGAACCGCAGCCCCTTGGAATTTTCCGTCGGCGCGTTGAGCGTCATCTGCCGGATCGAGATATCGGCACCGGGGTTGGCGTCATAATAGCCCTGCTCCCGCGTCAGATCGAAGGCCGCCTGCGTGATCGGAAGATAGCCGGTCTGCTGGTGCCACGATGCCTGAACCTCTGGCTGCGACAGGTATTCGAAGAACCGCGCGACGCCGTCATAGTCCGCGTCGGGCTTGCCCGTGAGCACCCACAGCGTTGCGCCGCCGATGATCGAGTTCTGCGGCGCGCCCGCCACATCGTCATAATAGGGCTGCATCCCGTAGCCGACGTTGAATTCGGCATTGCGCAAAACGCCCGCGCGGCTGGCCGAGGAACCGAACACCATCGCGCATTCGCCCGCATAAAAGGCCGGGAAGGCATCGGGGCCGGAGCCGGGGCCGCCCCAGCGGAACGCGCCCGCATCCTGCCATGCCTTGAGGTTGTCCCAGTGACGGGCGACGGCGTCGTTGTCGAAGACGAATTCGGTGTCAAACCCGCCAAAGCCGTTTTCCTTGGTGCCAAGCGGGATGTTGTGCCAGGCGCTGAAATTCTCCAGCATCACCCAGCTTGGCCAGGAGGTGGTGAACCCGCAAGGTGCCGCCCCCGATTCGACAATCTTCACCGAGGCCGATTCCATCTCGGCCCAGGTGCGCGGCGGCGCTTCGGGGTCAAGCCCGGCCGCCGCGAAAGCGTCCTTGTTGTAATACATGATCGGGGTCGAGCTGTTGAACGGGAAGGACAGCATGTTCCCGTTCGGATCGGTGTAATAGCCCACCACCGCCGGCAGATAGGCCGACGGATCGAACGGCACGCCCTTGTCGGCCATGAGCTGATGGATCGGATAGATCGCGCCCCCGGCGGCCATCATGGTGCCGGTGCCAACCTCGAACACCTGCACGATATGGGGCTGCTCGCCCGCGCGGAACGCGGCGATGGCACCGGTCATCGTCTCGGTATAGGTCCCGCGAAAGCTTGGCACGACGCGATACTCGGACTGGGTCTCGTTGAAACCTGCCGCGATGCTTTCGAGGATTTCACCCAGTTCCCCACCCATGGCGTGCCACCAGTCGATGGTGATCTCGGCCCTGGCCCCGGCGGGCGCAAGCGCCGTGGTGGCGGCAAGGCACGCTCCAAGAAGATGTTTGTTCATGCTCCGGTCCCTTTCGAGTGTTGTGGTGGCAAGACATTCTATTTCTACTGATCGCCGATCAGGCATGGTTGCGGCGAAAAGAGGCGTAGACAGGCACTGTAACAACAATAAGAACAAAGCCGCGCATTTGGCAACATTGATTGGAACACAATCGCGCATCCGGGCAGGGCATGACATGAGCCAGCCTATGCGCCCGAATAGGTGGACGATCCTCGGCATCCCCGACATATTCAAGTAGTGAAATACCACTCACGGCAACAGACACCTGGCCCGCTCCGTCACCGGAGCGGGTTTTTCATGCGTCAATCGGCAAGGCGGTGGTGGAAAACACCGTGCGAAGCGCGAAACTCGACTGCATCTTGGCCACGCCGGGCAGTCGCGCGAGGTGTTGGCGGTGGATGCGCGCGAAATCCTCGGTATCCTCGGCCACGACCTTGAGCACATAATCCGCCGCCCCCGCCGTCAGGTGGCATTCCAGCACGTCGGGCACGCGCGCGACGGCCTTCTCGAAGGCCTCGAGCACCTCTTCGGCCTGCGTGGTCAGCGTGATCTCGACAAAGATCACCGCGGGCACGCGCAGCTTGCGCGCGTCGAGCAGGGCGACATAGCCCTTGATATAGCCTTCGGTTTCCAGCCGCTGCACCCGCCGATGACAGGCCGAAGCCGAGAGATTGACCTCTTCGGCAAGGTCCGCATTGGAGATGCGCCCGCGGCGCTGAAGCACCTGAAGGATACGGCGGTCGGTTGGGTCGAGGGACATGCGCGCAAGACCTTTCGAAGAATGACGGCTTAAACAGGATTTAATTCACAACAATCGTCGTCTGGCGAGAGAAATATCAACCACCTTGCGCGCGATCTGCGGCACCCTGTCCGCAATGGACATGGGAGGAGACCCAGATGAAGATCGGCTGCCCGAAAGAGATCAAACCGCAGGAATTCCGCGTGGGCGTCACGCCCATCGCCGCGCAGGAGGCGGTGAGCGCAGGCCATGAAGTCATTGTCGAGACCGGCGCAGGGCTTGGTGCGGGCTTCGACGATGCCGCCTATCAGGCGGCGGGCGCGCGCATCATCGCCACCGCAGAGGAGGTGTTCGCGGAGGCCGACATGATCGTCAAGGTCAAGGAGCCGCAGGCTGCCGAGCGCAAGATGCTGCGCGAGGGGCAATTGCTCTTTACCTACCTGCATCTCGCGCCCGACGAGGCGCAGACGCGCGACCTGCTGGCTTCGGGCTGCACCGCGATTGCCTATGAGACGGTGACGGATCGCGCGGGTGGCCTGCCGCTTCTCGCCCCCATGTCCGAGGTGGCGGGGCGTCTGGCCCCGCAGGTGGGGGCGTGGACGCTGCAAAAGGCCAATGGCGGGCGCGGCGTGCTGATGGGCGGCGTGCCGGGCGTGGGGCCTGCGCGCGTGATCGTGATCGGCGGCGGCGTTGTCGGCACCCATGCGGCCAAGATCGCGGCGGGCATGGGCGCGGATGTGACCGTGCTCGACCGCTCGCTGCCGCGCCTGCGCTATCTCGACGATGTGTTCGGCGGTAGTTTCAAGACCGGCTATTCCTCTGCCGGTCTGCTGGCAGAGTTGCTGCCGCAGGCCGATATGGTGATCGGCGCCGTGCTGATTCCCGGTGCCGCCGCGCCCAAGCTGGTGCGCCGCGACCAGTTCGCCAGCATGAAGCCCGGCGCGGTGCTGGTCGATGTGGCGATTGATCAGGGCGGCTGTTTCGAGACCTCGAAGGCGACCACGCATCAGGACCCGATCTACGAGGTGGACGGGATCATGCATTACTGCGTGGCCAACATGCCGGGGGCGGTCGCCCGCACTTCGACGCTGGCGCTGGGCAATGCCACCATGCCGTTCATGCTGGCGCTGGCCAACAAAGGCTGGAAACGCGCCTGTGCCGAGGACCCTCATCTGCTCAATGGTCTCAACGTTCACGCGGGCCAACTCACCTACGCCGCCGTGGGCGACGCGCTGGGGATTGAAACCGTCGATCCCCAATCGCTCGTCTGAGCCGCTGCCCCCGGCCCGCCAAGGGGCCGGGGGTCGTTTTCGGACGGGTCATGTCGCAAATCTTGCTGGACCGGGCCGCCCCTGTCGCCTAGCGTGGCTGGAAAACGCCAACAGGGGGCGAGAAATGGTCACGTTCATCCTGCGCCGCGTCGGCGTCATGGTTCTGACGGCGCTTTGCCTGACCTTCATCGTCTTTTTCCTCACCAACCTCTATCCCAACCTCGAAAAGCTGGCCAAGACGCAGGGCAATTTCCGCATGACCGATGCGGAAGTCGAAAGCTACCTCGGACGCAACGGCTATCTTGATCCGATGCTGGTGAAATACGGGCGATGGATCGGGGTCTGGCCCGGCTGGGTGATCGAGGAGGAGGGCGTGACGCGCGGGCGCTGCATCGAACCGGGGCAGCCCCCCGAGGAGGCGGCGCGCTTTTGCGGTATCCTTCAGGGTGACTGGGGTTATTCGACCGTGTTCCGCAAGGATGTGGGCGTGATCACCGGCGAAAAGCTGGCGCTCACGGCTTGGCTCATGCTCTGGGTGATGGTGCTGATGGTGCCCTCGGCGCTGATGCTGGGCGTGCTGGCGGGGATGCGCGAAGGCTCGCGCACCGACCGCACACTCTCGACCTTTGCCATCACCACCACGGCGACGCCGGAATATGTCTCGGGGGTGCTCTTCATCGCCGTTTTCGCAAGCTCCGCCGTCGGGCTGCAATGGTTCAAGGGCACGGCAACGGGTGCCGTGGACAATCCGACATTCGAAAATTTCTTTCTGCCGGTTCTGACCATCGCGCTTTACGGCATGGGCTACATCGCGCGGATGACGCGGGCCTCCATGGCCGAGGTGATGACCGCGCAATATATCCGCACCGCGCGGCTCAAGGGGGTGAGTTTCCCCAATATCGTGCTGAAACACGCGCTCAGGAACGCGCTCATTGCGCCCTTCACGGTGATCATGCTGCAATTCCCGTGGCTTTTGAACGGAGTCGTGATCGTCGAGACGCTGTTCAACTACAAGGGCTTCGGCTGGACGCTGGTGCAGGCGGCAAGCAACAACGACATCGAGTTGCTGCTGGCTGTGTCGGTCGTGTCGGTCGTGGTGGTGCTGGTGACGCAGCTCATTTCCGATATCGGTTATGTCTATCTCAATCCCCGGATCAGCGTGACATGAGCGCGCGGTTTCCCCCACAAAGCCCGTCATTGCCCGGCTTGACCGGGCACCCTCGTGCGCGCCGCGCATCGCCGCAAGAGATGCTCCGGTCGAGCCGGAGCATGACGGCGAAAACGGTGGCCGGGCAGGCCGGACCAAGCAGGAGGCTGCCATGGAGCTGTTGAGCTGGGGCGAGATCATCCTGCGCATCGCTACGCAGCTTTTGCCCGTCTGGATCGCGCTTGTCGCCACCTTTGCCCTGTCGATCACGTTCAAGCGGCGGCTGGGGCTCTATGGCAAGCTCTTTGACAGCCCCATCGGCATGGCCGGTTTCGGCCTTGTCATGTTCTGGACCTATACCGGGATCTTCGCGGGCGCGTTCGATCTGGTCCTCACCCATGACGTGCTCGACCAGTCGGCCTCGATGAAGAACAAGGGACCGGGCACGCCCTTCACGCAGATGATGGGCACGCCTGACCCGAATGCCTATCCCTATTACCTGCTGGGCGGCGACAATCTGGGGCGCGACGTGTTCAGCCGCATGGTGGTGGGGGCCTGGGAGGTGATCAAGATCGCGCCTTTCGCCAGCCTTTTCGCCTTCATGGTCGGGATCACGCTTGGCCTGCCTGCCGGGTATCACGGCGGGCGGCTGGATACGGTCCTGTCGTTTCTGGCGAATCTCATCCTTGCCTTTCCGGTGATCCTGCTCTTCTACCTGCTGGTCACGCCCGAAATCATCCAGACCGGGATTCCGGTCTATATGGCCGCCGTGCTCTTTGTCTTTCCCATCATCTTTCTCGTTCTGCTGTGGAATTCCCGCTTCTATACCCAGCCCGCGACGCGCAATCTTTATGTGGGCGTGACGCTGGTTGTGGGCACATGGCTTTATGCCGGCATTGCCTGGGACGCCGATCCGTTCGGCCTGGTGAGCTTTCCGCCCAACCTGCTGGTGGTGTTCGTCGCCGTGGTCTTTGTCAACGCACCGACGGTGTTCCGCATCGTGCGGGGGCTGACCATGGACATCAAGACACGTGATTACGTCGCCGCCGCGCAGACGCGGGGCGAGGGGACGTGGTATATCATGCTGTGGGAGATCCTGCCCAATGTGCGCGGGCCGCTGATCGTGGATTTCTGCCTGCGCATCGGCTATACGACGATCCTTCTGGGCACGCTCGGTTTCTTCGGTCTCGGCCTCAGCCCCGAGAGCCCGGACTGGGGCAGCACGATCAACGAGGGGCGCAAGCTTCTGTCGATGTATCTGCATCCCGCCCTGCCGCCCGCCATAGCCCTTCTCAGCCTCGTGCTGGGGCTGAACCTGCTGGCCGACGGTCTGCGCGAGGAGAGCCTGCGGGATTGAGTATTTGTGGAACAGTGAAGGAGACAGGCATGGTCGAGCATGACGGACCGATCCTCGAGATCGAGAACCTGTCGATCTCGTTCTTCACCCGGTTGCACGAAATCCCGGCGGTGATGGATTTTTCCGTGACCGTGCATCCCGGCGAGGCGGTGGGGCTGGTGGGCGAATCGGGCTGCGGAAAATCCACCGTGGCGCTGGGGGTGATGCGCGATCTGGGGGTGAACGGGCGCATTGTCGGCGGCACGGTGCGCTTCAAGGGGCGCGATCTGGGCACGATGAGCGCGGCGGAATTGCGCGCCATCCGGGGACGCGAGATCGCCATGATCTATCAGGAGCCGATGGCGTCGCTCAATCCGGCGATGCGGGTGGGCCGGCAACTCATGGAAGTGCCGATGATCCACGAGGGCATTTCCGCGACCGAGGCGCGCGCGCGCGCGCTGGAGGTGGTGGGCGATGTCAAGCTTCCCGATCCCGAGCGCATCCTCGAGAGCTATCCCCATCAGCTTTCGGGCGGGCAGCAACAGCGCATCGTCATCGCCATGGCGCTGATGTCCAAGCCCTCGCTGCTCATTCTCGATGAGCCGACCACCGCACTCGATGTGACGGTCGAGGCGGCGGTGGTCGATCTGGTCAAGGATCTCGGCCGCAAATACGGCACCTCGATGCTGTTCATCTCGCATAACCTTGGCCTCGTGCTGGAGACCTGCGACCGTATCTGCGTGATGTATTCCGGCGAGGCGGTGGAGACGGGCAGCGTGCGCGATGTCTTCGACGCGATGCAGCACCCCTATACGCAGGCTCTGTTCCGGTCCATTCCGCTGCCGGGGACGGACAAGAACGCACAACCATTGAAGGCCATTCCGGGCAATTTTCCACTGCCGCATGAGCGGCCCGAGGGCTGCAATTTCGGACCGCGCTGCGATTACTTCCGCGCAGGCCAGTGCGATGCAAGCGACATTGCCATGGCCCGGATCGAGGGGGACGACCGGCATTTCACCCGCTGCCTGCGCGTGGCCGAAATCGACTGGAGCGCGCCACCGGAAAAGACCGGCACGGTCGCGGCCACCCCGCCCGGCAAGGTCGTGCTGCGGATCGAGAACCTGCGGAAATACTATGAGGTTGCGGCCAATGCGCTCTTTGGCGGTGGTGGCGCGAAAAGGGTGGTCAAGGCCAATGAAAGCCTGAGTTTCGAGGCCCGGGAGAGCGAGACGCTGGCGATCGTGGGCGAATCGGGTTGCGGAAAATCCACGCTGGCCAAGCTGCTGATGGGGCTGGAGACGGCGACGGATGGCGCGATCCTGCTCGACAACCGCAACATAGAACAGACCCCCATCGAGAAGCGCGACACGCAAACGGTCGCCGATATCCAGATGGTGTTCCAGAATCCGTTCGACACGCTCAACCCGTCGATGAGCGTGGGCCGCCAGATCATCCGCGCGCTGGAGGTATTCGGCATTGGGGCCACGGATGAGGCACGCCGCGACGAGATGCTGCGCCTGCTCGATCTGGTCAAGCTGCCGCGCGAGTTTGCCGGGCGGATGCCGCGCCAGCTCTCGGGCGGACAGAAACAGCGGGTGGGGATCGCGCGCGCCTTTGCCGGCGGCGCGCGGATCGTGGTGGCGGATGAGCCCGTGTCGGCGCTGGATGTGAGTGTGCAGGCGGCGGTCACCGATCTCTTGATGGAGATCCAGCGCAAACATAAGACGACATTGCTGTTCATCTCCCACGATCTGAGCATCGTGCGCTATCTGAGCGACCGGGTGATGGTGATGTATCTGGGCCATGTGGTCGAACTGGGCACCACCGATCAGGTTTTTGCGCCGCCCTATCACCCCTATACCGAGGCGCTCCTGTCGGCGGTGCCCATTGCGGACACGCGGGTAAAGAAGACCCATATCGTGCTGGAGGGCGACGTGCCCTCGGCCATGAACCCGCCGCCCGGCTGCCCGTTCCAGACCCGCTGCCGGTGGAAACCGGAGGTGCCGGGGGGGCTGTGCGAGCGCGAGGTGCCCCCCGTGCGAGAGTTGGCACCGGGCCATCAGGTGAAATGCCATCTCTCTGCCGAAGCGCTCGCCCGGATGGAGCCGGTCATCCGCGTCGCGGCGGAGTGAGGCCGGGGCATCGGGGGTCGTGTCAGGGTAGCGACCTGCGCCATGGCGCGGGCGGGGCGCTGCCGTGACATCGACCATGGGGTGGGCACCCGCGTCGCCGTGTGCGTTCAATGATCATTTACCAAGCGCCCGAACCCTGCTTGAGTGACGCGCATGGGACGTGTCGTGGAAATGCCTCTCTGGGCCTTGATCGTGCTGGTGGGGTTCGCCGCCGTCACCTTTGCCTCGCATTTCCTCTTTCCCTCGGTGCGCTGGTTCTTTCGCCGCAGGCTGGAACGGGCGGTGGCCAAGCTCAATGAGCGGCTGGAGCGGCCCATCGAGCCGTTCAAGCTTGCGCAGCGATACGACATGATCCAGCGGCTGATCTACGATCCGGCCGTGTTGCGCGCCGTGGCCGAACACGCCCGCGCCGAGGCCATTCCCGAGAGCGTCGCCTTCGAGCGCGCCCGCCGCTACGCCCGCGAGATCGTCCCGAGTTTCAGCGCAAGCCTCTATTTCGGTTTTGCCATCCGCGTGGCGAAGATCTTGAGCCAATCGCTCTACCGCGTCCGGCTCGGGCATTTCGACGAGGCGTCGTTTCGCAAGATCGACCCCGAGGCGACGGTGGTTTTCGTCATGAACCACCGCTCCAACATGGATTATGTTCTGGTGACGTGGCTGGCGGCGGAACGCTCGGCGCTCTCTTATGCTGTGGGGGAGTGGGCGCGGGTCTGGCCGCTCAGCCGCATGATCCGGGCGATGGGGGCCTATTTCATCCGCCGCCGCTCGCGCGGGGATCTCTACCGCCGGGTGCTGGCGCGCTATGTCGGGATGGCCACGGATGGCGGGGTCACGCAGGCGATGTTTCCCGAGGGCGGCCTCAGCCTTGACGGCGGCTTGCAACCGCTCAAGCTTGGCCTTCTCAAATATATCGTCGAGGAGCGCAGCCCCGGCGGGCGCGATGTGGTCTTTGTGCCGGTTGCGATCAATTACGACAGGGTGTTCGAAGACCGGCTGCTGGTGGCGGCACGGCAGGCGGGCGGGCGTCGGTTTCCGGCGCGTATCTCGGTTATTTTGCGGTTCATCATGGGTCAGGTCTGGTTGCGGTTACGCGGGCGCTATCACCGGCATGGCTATGCGGCGGTGAGTTTCGGCGCGCCGCTCTCGCTGCGGGAATTTCAGCGAAGCGAACCGATGAGCGAGGTGCGCGGACTGGCGCGCGCGCTCTCGGCGCGGATCGGCGCGGTGGTGCCCGTGCTGCCGGTGCCGCTGGTGGCGCGGGCGGTGACCGAGGCGGGGGGCGCTCTGGACCGCGAGGCACTGGAGGCGCGCGTCGCCGCGATGCTCGCGGCGGTGCCCGAGGCGCATATCCACCTGCCGCGTGACGACCTGGGATATGCGGCGCGGTTCGGATTACAGGTGCTGCGCAAACGGGGCATGGTGGACGTCGACGGCGGGCAGATCCGGGTTGTCGAAGGGCAAGAGGAGATGGTGGCCTATTACGCCCGATCCATCGCCCACCTTTTTGCAGATGCGGCGAGGACCGACTGATTTTTCTGCATCTGCTGGGTCATAAAATTACAAAACTTGACCGCATAGCTATTGCAATATTACCAAAGCGCCAGTATCCCGGTGATCAGACCGCCGCGATTCTGCATCGCGGCATATTGAACAGGAGACGGAGCATGGCCTTGGACAGCAATACCCGCATTGCCCCCTATGACGCGCCTGAAAAGGACCTCTATGAAATCGGTGAAATGCCGCCGCTCGGTCATGTGCCCAAGCAGATGTATGCCTGGGCCATTCGCCGCGAGCGGCATGGCGAGCCGGAAACCTCGTTCCAGCAGGAGGTGGTCGATACATGGGAGATCGACAGCCACGAGGTTCTGGTTCTGGTGATGGCGGCGGGCGTCAATTACAACGGCGTCTGGGCCGGTCTGGGCCAACCCATCAGCCCGTTTGACGGCCACGGCGCGCCCTATCACATCGCAGGCTCGGATGCGTCGGGCATCGTCTGGAAGGTGGGCGAGAAGGTCAACCGCTGGAAGGTGGGCGACGAGGTGGTGATCCATTGCAACCAGGATGATGGCGATGATGAGGAATGCAACGGCGGCGATCCGATGTTCTCGCCCACGCAGCGGATCTGGGGCTACGAGACGCCGGACGGATCGTTCGCTCAGTTCACCCGCGTGCAGGCGCAGCAACTCATGCCGCGCCCCCGCCACCTGACATGGGAGGAGAGCGCGTGCTATACGCTGACGCTGGCCACCGCCTACCGGATGCTCTTCGGCCATGCGCCGCATGACCTGAAACCGGGGCAGAACGTGCTTGTCTGGGGGGCGTCTGGCGGGCTTGGCTCTTATGCCATTCAGCTTGCCAATACCGCCGGGGCCAATGCGATCGGCGTCATCTCGGACGAGAGCAAGCGGCAGTTCGTGATGGATCAGGGGGCCAAAGGGGTCATCAACCGCAAGGAATTCAATTGCTGGGGGCAGTTGCCCAAGGTGAACACGCCCGAATACAACGCCTGGCTCAAGGAGGCGCGGAAATTCGGCAAGGCTATCTGGGACATAACCGGCAAGGGCGTCAGCGTTGACATGGTGTTCGAGCATCCGGGCGAGGCGACATTCCCGGTCTCGTCGCTGGTCTGCAAGAAGGGCGGCATGGTGGTGATCTGCGCGGGCACGTCCGGGTTCAACTGCACCTTCGACGTGCGTTACATGTGGATGCACCAGAAGCGCCTTCAGGGCAGCCATTTCGCCCATCTCAAACAGGCGGCGGCAGCCAACAAGCTGATGGTGGAGCGCCGCCTTGATCCCTGCATGTCAGAGGTTTTCTCGTGGGATCAGATCCCGCAGGCGCACACCAAGATGATGCGCAACGAGCACAAGCCGGGCAACATGGCGGTGCTGGTTCAGGCCCCGCGCACCGGGCTGCGCACGGTGGAGGACGTGATCGAAGCCGGGCGGGGCTGAGCATCCCCTCCGGACACGACAAGGCCCGCGGGGAGTGTCCCACCCGCGGGCCTTTTTTCGTGGATCGTTCCGCCCTCAGAGCGCGAGATTGGGGATGATCTGCTTCTTGCGGGACATGATGCCGGGCAGGACCACCGCATCGCCCGACACGGACGCGCCAAAGCTTTTCTCGGCCAGCGCCTTGACCAGATCGTTCGGCACCAGAAGCGTCGCCTCCTCATTCAGGATATCCACCACGAAGAGAAGCACCTGATCGACACCGTCCTCGGCGGCGACAGTCTTCATGCTCTGCATCAGGCTCGCCTTGCGGTCGAGCACGATGGCCGGCGCGGTGGTCTCGAGCACGCTGACGCGGAATTTCTTGCCGCCGACCTCATATTCCTTGGAATCCATCCGCAGAAGTTCGGCATCGGAGAAGGCCGAGACGTCGGATTTCGCGGCGAACATCTCGGCGGCATAGTCGGGGATGGAAATGCCCAGATCGGCGGCCAGACGCTCGGCCACGGCGCGGTCATGCCCGGTGGTGGTGGGCGAGCGGAATTCGAGCGTGTCCGACAGGATGCAGGTCAGCGCCGTGGCCTTGGCCCAGTCGGGCATTTGCGCGGCATCCGCGCCCATCAGGTCGAGCATGAGCGTCGCGGTGCAGGCCAGCGGGCGGATGGTGATGTCGATCGGGCCCTTGGTTTCCAGCCCGCCGACGAGCTTGTGATGGTCGATGATCGCCTGCACATCCGCGCCGTTGATATTGGCGGGCAATTCGGCCGGGTTGTTGGTATCGACCACGACGCAGGCCTGACCGTCCTCGACATCCGCAATGAGGCGCGGCTTGGGCAGGTCCCATTTGCGCAGGAGGAACGCGGCCTCGGTGTTCGGCTCTCCCAGCAACACGGCCTCGGCGCTCTGGCCTTTGACCTCGTTGAGATACCAGGCCCAGAGAATGGGCGAGCCGGTGGAATCCGTGTCGGGGGATTTGTGGCCGAAAACGAGGGTGCTCATGGGGTCTGTCCTGTGTGATGGGTGCGATTTGCGCGCCTTATAGGGGCCGCGCGCGGGATTGTCACCTGTCAATGCTGCACTGCGGCGAAATGGGCGCGGCGAGGGCCCCCCTCTCCCCCGTCACCCTCGGGCTTGACCCGAGGGTCTCCCACTCTCCCGTCACCCTCGGACTTGATCCGAGGGTCTCCCACTCTCCCGTCACCCTCGGGCCTGACCCGGTGGTCTCCCACCCTCCCGTCACCCTCGGACTTGACCCGAGGGTCTCCCTCTCTCCCGTCACCCTCGGGCTCGACCCGAGGGTCTCTTGCCGCAGCAGATCCTCTGGTCAAGCCAGAGGATGACGGGCGCGCGGGATGACGGGCGCGCGGGATGACGGGGCCGCAGGCCCATGGACAGCCGCCCGCCGCCGCGCATAAACTCGGCCTTAACCGGATCGCGCCAGACTGGCGGGGCAAAGCGGGCAGGGAACGGGCAGCATGGGCAATCACCTTTATTACGGCGACAACCTGACGGTGCTGCGCGAGCATATCGCGGACGGATCGGTGGACCTCATCTATCTCGACCCGCCGTTCAACTCCAACGCCACCTATTCGCACCTCTTCAAGGACGAATCGGGACAGGTCTCGGGCGCGCAGATCGCGGCCTTTGACGACACCTGGCACTGGGATGACATGGTGTCGGGGCAGGCGCTCATTGAGCTGCGCGACAGCCCTTATCAGGAGGCGGCGAAGATGCTCGACGCCATGGTGGGGTTTCTGGGCAAGAACCCGATGACCGCCTATCTGGCGATGATGGCCGTGCGGCTGGTGGAACTGCACCGGGTGCTGCGCCCCACCGGATCGCTCTACCTGCACTGCGACCCGACGGCGAGCCATTACCTCAAGATATTGCTGGATGCGGTGTTCGGGGCGAAGAACTTTCGGAATGAGATTGTTTGGAAGCGGACAAGCGCGCACAACGATGCCAAAAATAGTTTTGCATATCTCACGGACACCATATTTTTCTACGGGAAATCTGAGGCTGCTGTTTTCAATAAACAGTATCGCCCTTACTCCAAAGAATATGCAAAACGGAATTTTCGATTCAGGGATCCTGATGGGCGGAGATATTCAAGCGAAAATCTCCGAAGTCCAAGTCCGCGCCCAAATCTCACCTACGAATACAAAGGATTTCAACCTCATGCTAATGGCTGGACAGTATCCCGTGAAAAAATGGAGCAACTTGACGCCGACGGTCGTTTGATTTTTCCATCTAAGCCAACTGGCCGGATCAGAGTCAAAAAATACCTCGATGAGATGCAGGGGCAAATCGTCGGGAATATATGGGACGATATTGGCCCTCTATCTTCCCAAGCCCAAGAACGCCTCGGCTACCCCACCCAAAAGCCCGTCGCGCTTCTCGAACGCATCCTCAATGCCTCGTCCAATGAGGGCGATGTGGTGCTCGATCCGTTCTGCGGCTGCGGCACCACCGTTCACGCGGCGCAAAAGCTGAACCGCCAATGGATCGGCATCGACATCACCCATCTGGCCATCAACCTGATCGAGACCCGGCTTTTCGATGCGTTCGAGGGCAAGGCGGACTTCACCGTCCACGGCGTGCCGCAGGATATCGGCGGGGCGCAGAAATTCTTTGACGATGACGACAAGACCAAGAAGGAATTCGAGAAATGGGCCTGCGGCCTGATCAAGGCCTATCCGCAGGGCGGCGGCAAGAAGGGCGCCGATGGCGGCATTGACGGGTTGTTCCGCTTTGGCCCCGCCAAGGAACATGTGGCGATCGTCAGCGTGAAGGGCGGGAAAAACGTGGGCGTCGCCATGGTCAAGGATCTCGACGCCACCGTGACCGAGCAAAAGGCGCAGATCGGCATCTTTCTGACGCTGACCCCGCCGACCAAGCCGATGCTCGATTGGGCGCGCGGCGCGGGCACGTTTCAGGTGGAGGGGTTCGATCCCGTCCCCCGCCTGCAAATCATCACCGTGGAAGAGGCGATGGAAAAAGGCCCGCGCGCCGTCAACACCCCCCTGCGCCACGGCAGCCCCTACAAGAAGGCCGCGCGCGAGCAGGACACGCGAGCGCAAGGCGCGCTCGACCTGTGACGCGACACCCTTGCCCGGTCACCCTCTCGGGCTTGATCCGAGGGTCCCCCACTCCCCGTCACCCTCGGACTTGATCCGAGGGTCTCCGGCCGCACGAGATCCTCCGGTCGAGCCGGAGGATGACGGGGAGCATGATAAAACCGTCACCCTCGGACTTGATCCGAGGGTCCCCGGCCACACGGGGATCCTCCGGTCGAGCCGGAGGATGACGGGCGTGGGAAGGGGAACCCGCGCGACACGGGGGGCCTTTTGGCGTGGGTCAGCGCGCGGCGATCATCTCGGCCTGTTTCACGACCACCTCGGCCTGCTTGATCGACGCGATATCGACCAGACGGCCCTTGTAGGTGGTGGCCCCCTCGCCGCGCGCCTTGGCCTCTTCCATCGCGGTCAGGATCTCGCGGGCCTCTTGCACGGCGGCCTCGGAGGGGGTGAACACCTCGTTGGCAAGCGCGATCTGCCTGGGGTGAATGGCCCATTTCCCCACCATCCCGAGCGTGGCCGAGCGCCGCGCCTGCGCGCGAAAGCCCTCGTCATCCGAGAAATCGCCGAACGGACCATCGACCGGCAAGAGACCATGCGTGCGGCACGCCGCGACGATGGCGGTCTGCGCCCAATGCCAGGGATCGGACCAATACCGCTGCCCCTCGCGCAGCATGTAGTAATCCTCCTGCGTGCCGCCGATGCCGGTGGTCTGCATCCCCATGGAGGCGGCGAAATCGGCCGCCCCAAGGCTCATGGCCTGAAGCCGGGGCGAGGCGGCGGCGATCTCCTCGACATGGGCGATCCCGGCGGCGGATTCGATGATCACCTCGAAACTGATCCGCCTGGCACGGCCCTTGGCGGCCTCGATGGCGGTGACGAGCGCGTCAACGGCGTAGATATCCGCGCCGCAACCGACCTTGGGGATCATGATCTGGTCGAGCCGGTCGCCCGCCTGTTCCAGAAGATCCACCACATCGCGATACCAGAACGGGGAGTCGAGGCTGTTGATGCGGACCGAGAGATACTTGTTGCCCCAATCGACCGTATTGATTGCCTCGATGGTGTTCTTGCGGGCAATCTCCTTGTCACTGGGCGCGACCGAATCCTCGAGGTCGATATTGATCACATCCGCCTCGGAAGCCGCCATTTTCTCGAACAGTTTGGGGTTGGAGCCGGGTCCGAACAATTGGCAGCGGTTGGGGCGGGCGGGCGCGGGCGGTTGCAGGCGAAAGCTCATCTCGGGGGTTCCTTCGGGTTGGGACATGTCATCGCGGATTGGGTATGCAATCGCACCCCGTTTCGCAAGCCGCATCTGCCGCACTGCGGCAACCGGCCCCCGGACGGTTCGCACAATATTCGATCAAATGGCCAATTACACGAAGAATCATGCGCAAATCCAGCGCCCGCGCCTGAATCAGGCAGGACATGGCGCAAACTCTGAGTCATCCTTGCCACGAACGCAGGACAGGAAAGCCCCCGCCATGATCGAAACGCCCTATCTTCTCTTCCTCGGCGATGCGCCGGACATGCTCGCCGCCAAGGTGGCCATCGGCATCCGCGACTGGCGGCCCGAGAACGCCCTTGGACAGGTCCGCCTGCCGGGCTGCGGGGCCGACCTCGGCCTGCCCGACATGACGCTGGCAGAGGCAAAGGCGGCCGGGGTCAAGACCGTTGTGGTGGGCGTGGCCAATCGCGGCGGCGTCATCAGCCCGGCCTGGAAAAAGGTGCTGGTCACGGCGCTGGAAGAGGGGTTCGACCTTGCGTCGGGGCTGCACAATCTCTTGCGCGACGAGCCTGACCTTGCCGCCGTGGCCGAGGCGACGGGGCGCGCGCTGCATGACGTGCGGGTGCCGGAGGTGGCCTATCCCATCGCCAACGGCGAGAAACGCACCGGCAAGCGCTGCCTTGCCGTGGGCACCGATTGCTCGGTCGGCAAGATGTATACCGCCATGGCGATGGAGCGCGAAATGCGCGCGGCGGGCCTGAAGGCCACGTTCCGCGCCACCGGGCAGACCGGTATCCTGATCACCGGCGACGGCGTGCCGCTCGACGCGGTGGTGGCCGATTTCATGGCCGGGTCGATCGAATGGCTGACGCCGGACAACGATCCCGATCACTGGGACCTGATCGAAGGACAGGGCAGCCTCTTTCACGTCTCCTATTCGGGGGTGACGCTGGCGCTCATCCATGGCGGGCAGCCCGATGCGCTGATCCTGTGCCACGAGCCGACACGGGCGCATATGCGCGGCCTGCCGGGCTATGCGCTGCGCTCGCTGGCAGAGTTGCGCGACACCGCCCTGCCGCTGGCGCGGATCGCCAACCCGGCCTGTCAGGTGGTGGGCGTCTCGATCAACACGCAGCATATGACAGAGGCGGAGGCGCGCGCCTGTCTTGACGGGGTGGAGGCCGAGATGGGCCTGCCCGCCACCGACCCCTACCGCTTTGGCGCGCAGAAACTGGTGGCGGCGCTGGCGGCGATCTGAGAGTGAGTATTTCTGGAACAGTGAAACGGGGGGCGGCGTGCAGATCACGGTAACGCGCGAGAGCTTTCGGCTGGCGCAGGTCTTTACCATCAGTCGCGGCTCGCGGACCGAGGCGCAGGTGCTGACGGTAACGGTCTCTGAGGGGGGCGCAACGGGGCGCGGCGAATGCGTGCCCTATGCCCGCTACGGCGAGACGCCGGACAGTGTGGCGGCGCAGATCGAGGGCTTGCCCGATGGGGTTGACCGCGCCACCCTCCAGGACCTGCTGCCACCCGGCGCGGCGCGCAACGCGGTGGATTGCGCGCTATGGGATCTCGCGGCCAAACAGACCGGGCAACGTGTCTGGGACCTGGCCGGGCTGCCCGTGCCGGGGCCGGAGATCACGGCCTATACGCTCTCGCTCGACAGCGCGGAGGCGATGCAGGCGCAGGCGGCGAAACATGCGCATCGCCCGCTTCTCAAGATCAAGCTGGGCACGCCCGACGACATGGCCCGGCTGGAGGCGGTGCGGCGCGGCGCGCCGCAATCGCGGATCATCATCGATGCAAACGAGGGCTGGAGTGCTGCGGTCTATGCCGATCTGGCCCCGCATCTGGTGCGCCTTGGCGTGGCGCTGGTGGAACAGCCGCTGCCCGCGGGCGAGGATGACGCGCTTGTCGGCCTCGCCCGCCCGGTGCCGCTTTGTGCCGACGAATCGTGCCATGACCGGGCGAGTCTGCCCGGCCTCATGGGCAAATATGACGTGGTCAACATCAAGCTCGACAAGACCGGCGGGCTGACCGAAGCGCTCAGCTTGCGCGCGGCGGCGCGCGCACAGGGCTTTGGCGTGATGGTGGGCTGCATGGTGGGCAGCTCGCTGGCCATGGCCCCCGCGACGCTTGTGGCACAGGGCGCGATGGTGACGGACCTTGACGGCCCGCTGCTTCTGGCCGAAGACCGGGACCACGCTTTGAGATATGACGCCGCCGGGGTGCACCCGCCCGAGGCGGCCCTTTGGGGATAAGACCATGCGCACCGTCTATGTGAACGGAGACTACCTGCCCGAGACCGAAGCGACCGTGTCGATCTTTGATCGCGGGTTCCTGATGGCCGATGGCGTCTATGAGGTGACCAGTGTTCTGGGCGGCAAGCTGATCGATTTTCCCGGCCATGTCGCGCGGCTGGAACGCTCCTTGCGTGAGCTCGACATGAAAAAACCGGCGGCGTTCGACGATCTTCTGGAGATCCACCGCGAGCTGGTGCGCCGCAACGACATCACCGACGGGCTGATCTATCTTCAGGTCACGCGCGGCAGCGATGGCGACCGCGATTTCGTCTTCCCCGACCCCGAGACGACCGAGCCCACGCTGGTGCTCTTCACCCAGTCGAAGCCGGGGCTGGCCGATAATCCGGTGGCCCGGCGCGGCATCAAGGTGATCGGCATCGAGGATATCCGCTGGGGTCGGCGCGACATCAAGACGGTGCAGCTTCTTTATCCCTCCATGGGCAAGATGATGGCCCGAAAGGCCGGCGCCGATGACGCATGGATGATCGAGGACGGCCATGTGACGGAAGGAACAAGCAACAACGCCTATATCGTCAAGGGCGGACGGATCATCACCCGGCAGCTTTCCAACGACATCCTGCACGGCATCACCCGCGCCGCCGTGCTGCGTTTTGCCGAAGAGGCGCAGATGCAGGTCGAGGAGCGGCCCTTTACCATCGACGAGGCGATGGCGGCGGACGAGGCCTTTGTGACCTCCGCCAGTGCCTTTGTCCTGCCGGTGGTGGAGATCGACGGTGTGACGCTCGGGGCCGGGACGCCGGGGCCGGTGGCAAGCCGGTTGCGGGAAATCTATCTCGAGGAGAGCCGCAAGACGGCGCTCTGAGCGCGCTCAGCCGTGACGCGCAAGCCTTGCAAAGGCCGCGCGCAGGGCCCCGGCCTCATGCGGGCCGCGCAACGTTTCCTGCACGTTCCCGGCACCGTCGAACAGCAGCAGCGTCACATGCGGCACACCGTATTGCGCGGCAAAGCCGGTGCCCTCGGGGGTGCGGATATTGGCGACGAGGTAGATCACCTCCTGCCCCTCGCCCATGCCGCTCAGTGCCTTGCGCGCCTCTGCCTGAAGCGCGTTGCAGATCGGGCATTGCGGATCGTGGACCTGCACGATGGCGGGAACGCCCTGCCCTACCCGGTCCAGATCATGCTCGGCCTGCACCGCCTGCACATGGCGCAGCCCCCAGAGCCCGGCCCCGCCAAGGACAAGAACCCCGGCCGCGCCATAGCCCGCCCGTGACAGGAGCGCGCGGCGCGACAGGGGACTGTCCGCCGCGGGTTGAGCCGCCGATTTGCGCACGCGGCGCTTGGTGGATTTCGCCATGGTCCCTCTCCGCTTCCAGATCCTGGCGCATCTGTAACGCCAGCGTTACGCCAGAAAAACAGCCCCGCGCAGGAACGCAGATCACAAACCTGTCAGATTGCGGCGCTCAGGACAGCATCCCGCCATCGCTGTCGTCGCCCGCCTCTTCCAGCAGGCGGTTCATGTCGGGCACGGTGACGCGGCGCTTGCCCTCGAGAACGATCACCCCGTCCCTTTTCAGCGCGGAGACCTGCCTGCTGACCGTCTCGAGCGTGAGACCAAGGTAATCGGCCATCGCCTCTCGGGTGAGCGGCAAATCGAAGGTGAGCGGGCCACGCTTGCCGCCCAGATGCAGCGCGGCATCGCGCCGCCCGATGATCGCCAGCAGCGAGGCGATCTTCTCGCGCGCCGTCTTGCGGCCCAGAACCAGCATCCATTCGCGCGCGGCGTCGAGCTCGTCAAGCGTCATCTCGAGCAGGCGCTGCGCGATATGGGGCGTGCGCACCATCATTTCCTCGAACGGCTTGCGGCGGAAACAGCACATGACGATATCGGTCGTGGCCACAACGTCATAGGCGGCGCGCGACCGCCCCGGACGGCCCACGAAATCGCTGGGCAGCAACAGGCCCACCATCTGCGTGCGCCCGTCCTCCATGGTCTGCGTCAGCGTGGCGATGCCCGAAACCACCGAGGCCACGAAATCCATCGCGTCGCCCGACCAGATCACCGTCTGCCCGGCCTCGAAGCTGCGGTAATACTTGATCGCGTCGAGCCGGTCGAGCTCGTCCGGTTCGCAGCGCGCACAGACGGCCCGGTGCCGGATCGGACAATCGGCGCATTCCAGCGCGTGCGTGTCCGCAATCTTTCCAAGCGTTGCCACTGTCAGGCTCCCGCAATTGATCTGGGTCAAGGACTTCAGGTGTTTCAAACGTAATCCTTGGCGCATGGATACGCAAACCAAACTGGGCAGTCTGGGTCTTTTTGATGCCAAGGTGCCGCGCTACACAAGCTACCCGACGGCCCCGCATTTCAACCGGGCGGTCGGGGAGGCCCATTTTGTCAACTGGATCAGGGCGATACCGGAGGGCGCGCAAATCTCGCTCTACGTGCATGTCCCCTTCTGCCGCAGGCTATGCTGGTTTTGCGCCTGCCGGACGCAGGGCACGCAATCGGACGCGCCCGTGTTGGCCTATCTGGAGACACTCAAGACCGAGATCGCCATGCTGGGCCGCACCCTGCCGGCGGGCGTGCGCCTGTCGCGGCTGCATTGGGGCGGCGGCACGCCCACGCTTCTGTCGCCTGCGATGATGACCGATCTTGCCGGGGCGATTCACGAGATCGCGCCCTTTACCGAGACGACCGAATTCTCGGTCGAGATCGATCCCGGAGAGATTGACGGGCCGCGCCTCGATGCGCTGGCGGCGGCGGGGATGAACCGCGCCTCGATCGGGGTGCAGGATTTCGACGACGAGATCCAGAAAACCATCGGCCGGATCCAGGACTATGACATCACCCGGCAGGCGGCAGAAGAGATCCGCGCACGCGGTATCCAGAGCCTCAACGCCGATATCCTTTACGGCCTGCCGCATCAGAGCCGCGCGCGCATCACCGAAAGCGTGCAAAAGCTTCTGTCGCTCAGCCCGGACCGCGTGGCGCTCTATGGCTATGCGCATGTGCCGTGGATGGCCAAGCGGCAGCAGTTGATCCCGTCCGATGCCCTGCCCACCCCGCAAGAGCGCCTTGCCCTCTTCGAGACCGCGCGGCGGCTGTTTCTCTGGGACGGCTATGACGAGATCGGGATCGACCATTTTGCCACCCCTTCCGACGGTCTGAGCGTGGCGCAGCGCGCCGGACGGCTGCGGCGGAATTTCCAGGGCTATACCGACGACACCGCCGATGTGCTGATCGGGCTTGGTGCCTCGTCCATCTCGCGCTTTCCGCAAGGCTATGCGCAGAACGCACCCGCCACCGGCGCGCATACCGCAGCGATCCGCGACGGGCGGTTTTCCACCACCCGGGGCCATGCCTTTTCCGAGGATGACCGGCTGCGCGCGCGGCTCATTGAGGCGCTGATGTGCGATTTCCGCGTGGAGGCCGCCGAGATCACCCGCGATTTCGCCATCACCCCAAAGGCGCTTCACACGATGCTCTCGGAGGTTGACCGCGCCTTTGCCGGACATCTGCGGCTCGACGAGACCGGCCTCGCCATCCCACCCGACGCGCGTCCGCTCACCCGGATGATCGCCCGCAAGTTCGACGCCTACGAGATGAACGCCGAGGGCCATTCCTCGGCGATCTGAGGGGCGCGTCGCTACCGCACAACCATCACCGAGCATTTGGCGTGCCGCACCACGCGCGCCGCATTGGGGCCAAGCAGATAATCGCTGAAATCCGGCTTGTGCGCGCCGATGACGATGAGCGCCGCCCCATCAACCTTGGCCGCGCGCAGGATCTCGTCATAGGCGTTACCGGTGCTCACGAGGTGGCGCACGGTCTTGTTGGCCTCTTCCCCCAGGACCTCGATCACAAGCGCGTTCAAAAGCCGCTTGGCCTCGGCCTCCAGCGTGTCGTGATGGCCGCTGCCAAAGAAGCTGCCCACCACGCTCATGCCGTAGTCGGGCACCACGGTGATCACGTCAAGCTGTGCGCCGTCAAGCGCGGCAATCTGCGCCGCGCGGCGCAGAACCTCGTCATCCCGATGCGGGTTGCTGACGTCGAGGGCACAAAGGACAGGACCGCTCATGCCGTGGCTCCTTTCTTGAATTCCGTCTCTTCCCGGCCCAGCCGCGCGCGTTGCAACAGCGCGATAAGCGCCAACAGCACCAGGGCCGGAATGAACATCAACTCCTGCGGCCACTGATCGACCGGTGCCTTGACCGAGACGATGATCACCGGCTCGTCACCATAGAAATCATATCCCTGCATCGTCTCGGCAAAGGGCGAACTGAACGACGGCTCTTCCAGCAGCACCCGGTCGCCTTCGGGGACAAGCACCAGCCCGAACTCCTGCAACAGGGTCGCGCCATCGGCATCGCTTGTCACCGAAAGGACCAGCGTCGTCTCTTTCGGTTGTCCGCTCATGAAATCCGGACCCGCCACCACCATTCGCAAATCCTGACCTGCATGGGCAGCATCGAGTGCCTGCTCAAGCCGCGCAGGCTCCACGATCTCGAAAGGGGGCTGGATCCGGTTCATGAAGTAATCGGGACGGAACAGCGCAAAGGCCACAAGCACCAGCGCCACGCTCTCGTAGATCCGGTTCTTCGTGAGAAACCAGCCCATCGTGCCCGCCGTGAACACAAGGATTGCGATCGAGGCCACAATGAAGGTGATGATCCCCTGAAAGAGCGTCACATCAATCAGCAAGAGATTGGTGTTGAAGATGAACACGAAGGGCAGCGCCACGGTGCGCAGGCTATAGAAGAACGCGGTAATGCCGGTCTTGATCGCATCGCCCCCCGACACCGCCGAGGCCGCGAAACTCGCCAGCCCCACCGGCGGTGTCACATCCGCCATGATCCCGAAATAGAACACGAAAAGATGCACGGCAATCAGCGGCACGATCAGCCCCGATTGCGCGCCAAGCTGCACCACCACCCCCGCCATGAGCGAGGAGACCACGATATAGTTGGCCGTGGTCGGCAGGCCCATGCCCAGGACAAGGCTCAGAAGACCCACCATGATCAGCATGAGCACGAGATTGCCGCCCGACAGGAATTCCACCAGATCGGCCATCACCTGCCCGACACCGGTCAGCGTCACCGTGCCCACGATCACGCCCGCCGTCGCCGTGGCAAGGCCGATCCCGATCATGTTGCGCGCGCCCGCGATGAGGCCCGTCACAAGGTCCATGACACCGGCGCGGAACGCATTGGCCATCTCGCTCTCGCCCCGAAAAAGCGCCTTGAGCGGTCGCTGCGTGAGCAGGATCACAAACAGCAGCGCCGAGGCCCAGAACGCCGAGAGACCGGGCGATTTCTGCTCGATCATGAGGAAATAGACCAGCACCACGATAGGCAGCAGATAGTAAAGCCCCGCCTTGTATATCTCGCCCACGTCCGGCAGCTTCACTTCCTCGGCGTTGGGATCGTCAGGCTCGAGATCCGGCACCCCCGACGCCAGCCACAAAAGCGCGAGATAGGACAGGAACAACAGTCCCGACAGGATCAGCGCCGACCCCTCGGGCACCGCCGCCACGACCCAACGGATCGGGAATTGCACCCCGTAGCACAGCGCCGCAAAGCCCGCGAAAAACGCGAACATCCCCCCGACCGTGCGCCCAAGGCTCACCACCCGGTCGCCTATCGTCGGCATGTTCTGCTTCACCGCCTCCAGGTGCACGATATAGACCAGCGCGATATAGCTGATCGTGGCAGGCAGAAAGGCGTGGGTGATCACTTCGACATAGGAAATCCCCACATATTCCACCATCAGGAAGGCAGCGGCCCCCATCACCGGCGGCATGATCTGCCCGTTGACAGAGCTTGCCACCTCGACCGCGCCCGCCTTTTCGGAGGTGAAGCCCACCCGCTTCATCAGCGGAATGGTGAAGGTGCCTGTGGTGACCACGTTGGCGATGGACGACCCCGAGATGAGGCCGGTCGCGGCAGAGCCGACAACGGCGGCCTTGGCCGGACCGCCGCGCAGGTGCCCGAGCGCGCCGAAGGCCATCTTGATGAAGTAATTCCCCGCCCCCGCCTTGTCGAGGAGCGCGCCGAACAGCACGAAGAGAAAGACGAACCGCGTCGAGACGCCCAGCGCGATGCCGAACACCCCCTCGCCGGTGATCCACATGTGGCTCATCGCCTTTTGCAGGCTTGCCCCCTTCCAGCGGATCACCTCGGGCACCCATTCGGACGCGCCGAAGAACACGTAGGCAAGGAAAATCGTGGCGATGAGCGCCATGGCCGGCCCGAGCGCGCGCCGCGCGCCTTCAAACAGGATCAGAAGGCCAACCAGCGCCACCCATTTGTCGGTGTCATCGGCCAACCCGCCACTGCGCACGATCTTGTCGTAGAAAAAATATCCGTAAAGCGCGACGAACGTGCCGATCAGCGCCAGCACCCAGTCATAAGCCGGGATGTAGGACCGCGGACTGCTGCGAAACATCGGGTAGGCCATGAACGCAAGGAAGATGGCGAAGGCCAGATGGAATTGCCGCGAATTGTTCAGAACCGAACCGGGCAGCAGGGAATTGGCTATGGGCGACGCGAGCGCGATCTGGAACAGCGACCAGATCACAGCCATGGCCGCGAGGAAAAGTCCCACCGAACCCGCCGGATTGCGCGCGCCGCCATCGCTGGAAGAGACCAGTTCCTGTAGTTCGGCCTCGCTCAGCGGGCCTTTGCCATTTGTCTCGCTGGTCATCGTCACATCTCCCTGTCGCGCCGCGTTTGGTCCGCAGTCTGTCAACGTTAGGCGATTGGGGTCATTTTCCCAAACGCAAACGGCAGGGGCGGCGCACCGCCCCTGCCGGGGTCATTGGCCGATCAGTCGATCAGGCCCTTTTCCTTGAAGTATTTCGCCGCACCGGGATGCAGCGGCGCCGAGAGACCGGCGCTGGCCATTTCCTTGGGATCAAGATTGGCGAAGGCCGGGTGCAGCCCGCGGAAATCGTCGAAATTGTCGAACACCGCCGCGACCACCGTATAGACCGCCTCGTCCGAGACATTGGCAGAGGTCACGAAGGTCGCGCCCACGCCGAAGGTGGCCACGTCCTCGTCGGTGCCGCGATACATGCCGCCGGGCACGGTGGCACTGCGGTAATAGGCGTTCTCGGAGATCAGCGCGTCGATGGCCGGGCCCGTCACGTTCACCAGAACGCTGTCACAGGCGGTGGTGGCCTCCTGAATCGTGCCCGAGGGGTGGCCCACGGTGAACACCATCGCGTCGATCTGGTTGTCGCACAGCGCCTGGCTCTGCTCGGCGGGGCGCAGTTCGGCGGCCAGTGCGAAATCGCTCGCGCTCCAGCCCATCTTTTCCATCACCACCTCGAAGGTGCCGCGCGCGCCCGAGCCGGGATTGCCGAGGTTCACCCGCTTGCCCTTGAGGTCGTCAAAGGTCTTGATGCCGCTGTCGGCGCGGGCCACCACGGTGAACGGCTCGGGATGGATCGAGAACACCGCGCGCAGCTCCTCGAACGGGCCATCGGCGGCGAAATTGTCCGAGGTGCCGTTGAAGGAATGATGCTGCCAGTCCGATTGCACGACGCCGAATTCGAGCTCGCCTGCGCGGATGGTCTTGAGGTTGTAGACCGAGCCGCCGGTCGATTCGACCGAGCAACGGATGCCGTGCGTCTTGCGGTCCTTGTTGACCAGCCGGCAGATCGCGCCGCCGGTAGGGTAATAGACCCCGGTGACGCCGCCGGTGCCGATGGTGATGAACTCCTCGGCCATGGCAGCCGGGGCCATCAATGCGACAAGCGCCGCGCCGGTCATCGTGAACTTGAACCTGTTGAACATCATAGTCTCCCTTTGATTGATGTCGTTACGGTAGATTTAGCCGTCCCAGACCTCTCCGAGACGGCGGCTGCTCTGTTCGACCTGCGCGATGCGGGTCCGGGCCGCGCTGCCTGCGCGCCCGACCAGCATTCCCACCAGCACCTCCGAGAAGGCCAGGGTGGTCACGTAGGACGAATAGAAATGCGGGCTGTCGGTGGGCAGCACGAACCCCGCCGATGCCTGCCCAAGCGCGGGACAGGCCGGGCTGTCGGTGATGACCACCACAAAGGCACCCTGCGCGGCGCCCATATGCGCGGCCTCGATGGCGCGGCCAGCATAGGGCGGCTTGGTCACGATCACCAGCGCGTCACGCCCGTCCAGCCCGGTCAGCGTGGCCCCGAGAGAGGCCCCCATGCGCCCCGCCATCGACCAGTTGCCCGCGCAGAAATTCGCCATGTAGGACAGGTATTCCACAACCCCGGTCGAGCCAAGCGCCCCGAACAGAACCACGTTGCGCGCCGCGTGAAGCCGCTCGACCGTGCGCTCGAGCAGGGACAAATCCACATCGCGCACCAAGGTCTGGAGATTGCTCTGGCAGGCGCTGATATGAGCTTCGAAAAACCCGGTCTGTTCCGCCTCATGCGCCGATTGAAGCCGCTCGGCGCGCTCCGCAAAGCTGTTGACACGCCGCCCGATCTTGGCGCGCATCGCCTCGCGCAGGGCCTCGAAACTGTCGTATCCGAGCGCGCGCGCCAGCCGCGAGAAGGTGGCGGGCGCAAGCCCGCTCTCCTGCGCCACCGCCCGCAGCGACCGCGTGGCGATGTCCACCGGATGCGCCGCCACATATTCCGCCGCCTGCCGCAGCTTGTCGCTGAGGCGGTCGAAATTGCGGGCAATACGCTCCTCGAACGACGCCGCCGAATGGTCCCCCCGGATATTCATTGAAACAAGTCGTTCCATTCGTTTCATCTATTGTCAACACTTGATTCATTTGTTTCACTGGTGCCACCCATCAAAGGATGCCGCCATGACCCATGTCTTTCCCCGCCACACCCGCGCCCGCCCGCCCGTCGCCACGCGCGGCGAGGGGGCCTATATCATCGACGCGACCGGCAAGCGCTATCTCGACGGCTCGGGCGGTGCGGCGGTGTCGTGCCTCGGCCATTCGGACCCCGAGGTGACGCAGGCCATCAAGGATCAGGCCGACCGGATCGCCTTTGCCCATACCGGATTCTTCACGTCGGAGCCTGCCGAGCGGTTGGCAGACCGGCTCATCGCCCATGCGCCCGAGGGGATCGAACGGGTCTATTTCGTCTCGGGCGGGTCCGAGGCGGTGGAGGCGGCGCTCAAGCTCGCCCGCCAGTATTTCCTTGAAAAGGGCGAGGCCAGCCGCACCCGCTTCATCGCCCGCAGGCAGAGCTATCACGGCAACACATTGGGCGCGCTTGGAACGGGGGGCAACCTGTGGCGGCGAGAGCCGTTTGCGCCGCTGATGGTGGAGACCTCGCATATCGCGCCCTGTTACGACTATCGCGGGCGCGCGGACGGCGAATCGCCCGAGGAATACGGCCTGCGCGTGGCGGATGAGCTTGAGGCGGAACTGCACCGCGTCGGCCCGGAAAACGTCATCGGTTTCGTGGCCGAGCCGGTGGTGGGCGCGACCCTTGGGGCCGTGCCCGCCGTGCCCGGTTATTTCAAGCGCATCCGCGAGATCTGCGACCGTCACGGCATCTTGCTCATTCTCGATGAGGTGATGTGCGGCATGGGGCGCACCGGCACGCTTTTTGCCTGCGAGCAGGACGGCGTGCGCCCCGACATCGTCACCATCGCCAAGGGCCTCGGCGCGGGTTATCAGCCGATCGGCGCGATGCTATGTTCGGGCGCGATCTATGCCGCCATCGAAGGGGGCACGGGATTTTTCCAGCATGGCCATACTTATATCGGCCATCCCATCGCCTGCGCCGCCGCCGATGTGGTGGTGGAAAAGCTCACGACAGGCGGCATGACCGCGCGCGCGGCAAAAATGGGCGAGCGGCTGAACGCGGCCCTTAACGAGGCCTTTGGCCAACATCCCCATATCGGCGACATTCGCGGGCGCGGCATGTTCCGCGGGCTCGAGATCGTCGAGGACCGCGCCACCAAGACGCCCTTTGCCCCCGAACGTGCGATCAACAAGACGCTGAAGGCCGCCGCTTTTGACGCCGGGCTGATCTGCTATCCGATGGGCGGCACCATCGACGGGCGGCACGGCGATCACGTCCTGCTTGCGCCGCCCTTCATCATCGACGACGCCCAGATCGAGGAGTTGGTCGGCAAACTCGGCACCGCGCTGCGCAAAGTCCTGCCATGACGCCGCTGCCCCGGCTGATGGTCGCCCCGACCGGCGCGCGGCGAAGCAAGGCCGATCATCCCGCCCTGCCCGTCACCCTGCCCGAGATCGTCGAGACGGCCCAAGCCTGTCTTGACGCGGGCGCGGACGGGCTGCACCTGCATTTGCGGGACGGCGCGGGGCGGCACCTGCTTGACGCCGGGGCCTATCGGGAAGCGCTGGACGAATTGCGCCAAACCGTCCCCGCCATGACGCTCCAGATCACGACCGAGGCCGCGGGCCTCTACGCGCCCCCGCATCAGCGCGCCGTGGCGCTTGAGGCGGGGGCCGATCTCGTCTCGGTCGCCCTGCGCGAAATGGCCGCCGAGGCCGAGGCGGCACCGGGCTTTTACGCCGCCTGCGCCGCGCGTGGCGTTGCCGTGCAGCATATCCTTTACGATGCCGGCGATTTCGAGTTGCTCGCGCGGCTCCTGCCGCCCGACATACTGACAGCCCCCGATCTGCAACTCATCTTCGTGCTGGGCCGTTACAGCGCCGGACAGGAAAGCGACGCGCGCGACCTCGCCCCCTTCCTCGACCGCCTGCGCACCCGCGAGGCCCCCGCCGATTGGGCCGTCTGCGCCTTTGGCCGGTCAGAAACCGCGTGCCTTCTGGCCGCGCATGCGGCGGGCGGCAAGCTGCGCGTGGGGTTCGAAAACAGCCTCTGGCACGCTGACGGGCGGCTCGCCCGCGACAATGCCGACCGCGTGTGCGCGCTCAGGGACGCGCTGCGCTGAGCGCCGCGTCCAGCCGCGCCCAGCCCCCCTCCGTCCCCGGCAGACCAAGCCGGATCCATGTCGGCGACCACGGGAAAATCCGGCTCCATATCCGGGCGTGGGCAAGGCTCTCCTGCGCCGCCGTCGCATCCGCCACGTGATAGCTGCGAAAGAGCGGCGTGCCGCCGATCAGCCGCCAGCCTGCCGCCGCCGCCATCGCATCAAGCCGCGCCGCATCGCGCCTGAGCCGCGCGCAGGTCGCCGCCTGCCAGCCGGTATCCCCCAGCGCCACCCGCCCCGCCGCAATCGCCGGGCCGGAAACGGGCCATGGCCCCGCCATCTCGCGCAGCCGCCCGGCCAGCGCCCCGTCACACAGCGCAAAGCCCAGCCGCAGCCCCGCCAGCCCGTAGAACTTGCCGAAGGACCGCAGCAAGATCACGTTTCCCGCGCGATGGAGCACGGGGGCCAGCGACAGGTCCGGCTCCGGGTCGGCAAAGCTCTCGTCCACCAACAGGAGACCCACCTGATCCGCCAGCGCCAGAAGCGCGTCGGGCGTGTGCCGCCGCCCGCAAGGATTGTTGGGATTGACCACCACCGCCAGATCGGCCCCGGCCAGCGCCTCGGGCGCGCTCACGTCCTCGACCGTCCAACCCGCCGCGCGAAGGGCAGCGGCATGTTCGTTATAGGTTGGCCCCAGCACCCGCGCGGCACCGCGCGCCCCAAGATACGGCACCGCCTGAATTGCGCCCTGTGCGCCCGCCAGCGGCACCACCTCGGCCTGCGTCCCGTAACAGGCCGCCGCCACGGCGCTGAGCGCCGCCATGTCGTCCCGCGTCGGCAAGGCGGTCCATGCGCGTTCGGGCAGGCAGGGCATCGGATAGGGCACCGGGTTTATCCCCGTCGAGAGGTCCAGCCACTCGGCCATGGCCCCGCCAAAACGCTGCCGCGCCGCGTCAAGATTGCCGCCGTGATCCCTCGATATCGTCATGCCCGCCCCCGCCCCTTCTCTGAAACCTGTCGCCTGTGCAGGCCCGTTCGATTGCAAGGCCGGGCGGCGATCATGACCACCGGACGAAAGACAGGCACGGGACACGCCAGACGCATCTACCCCACCCCCCGCCGGATCGCACCGGGCGTTCTCCCAAGCCGCCTGCGGCAATGATCGGCAAGGTTCGCGCCGCTGGCAAAGCCTGCGGCATAGGCCACCGAGGTGATCGAGCGCGCGGTGTTGCGCAGCATCCAGACCGCCGCGCGCAGCTTGGTTTCCAGCAGATACGCCTTTGGTGCCATGCCCACCTGCGCCTTGAAGAGCCGCAGGAAGTGCCGTTCGCTCAGGCCAAGCGTGCGCGCCAGTGCGGCGATGGGGGGGGTCCGGCTCGCCTCGGCGTCGAGGATCACGAGCGCGCGCTGGATGCGCGGATCGGTGATCGCGCCCCGCTCGGCCCCCTCGGGCGGCATCATCACCGGCGGGGCCTCGGGCGTGGGCAAGGTCATCTGATGCTCGACCTTGGCGGCGCGATCGGGACCCAGATGCGCGCCGATCAGCCGTTTCATCAGCGGCAGGATCGACACGCCTCCCAGCACCGTCGTGACATCGCCCGCCGCCGCGAAATCGCGGTTGGTGACAAAGCGGTGGCCGGGAAAGGCGGCCTCGAAATCTCCCCGGTGATAGGGATGCACACAGACCGGACGGCCATCGAGAAACCCCTCCCGCGCCAGCACGAAACTGCCGGTGCAGACCCCCACCAACGGCACGCCTGCCCTCCGCGCGGCGCGCAGGTAATCGCGGTGGCGCGGCGGCGCGCTCTCCATGTCGCGCAAGAGGCCGCCGATGACAAAGAGATGATCGAACCGGCCGGGATGGACGTAATCCGAGGTCGCGGGCACCGGAATCCCGCAACTTGACCGTATCGCAGACCCCGGCGCGCCGACGATCTGCCAGCGCGCATAGCGCGGCTGCGAATCGTCGCCGTGATCGCCAGCATGACGCAGGCTCTCGACCAGCCCCGCGAGCGACATCATCGGAAAGCTGGGCCAGAGCAGGATACCCACCGAAAGAGCCGTCTCGGTGCGCGGCGTCAGTGCCTCGAATTGCGGCACGTCCGGCTTCGCCTTGCTGCACGGGTCCACCCGAACGCATCCTTATGTCTGTTTTCAGATGAAAATGACGGATAAACGAAAGACAGGGCCTCGGCAACTGCCGCAACGTGACGTCACAGGCGCGTGATGCGCCCCAATTCCGGGACCAACACCGGACCAGACAGGGAGACTTGAGATGACCAGCATTCTGACACGGCGCGGCCTCATGCTGTCAGCGGCGACGCTTGCGCTGTCCACGGGCGCGGCCTTGGCGCAGGACTGCCCGATCAAGATCGGCGCGCTCGCGCCGCTTTCGGCCCCGGGCACCGTGGTCGGCGGCGAGGCGATGCGTGACGCCATGATGCTCGCGCAGGCCGATATCAATGCGGCGGGCGGCGTTCTGGGCTGCCCCATCGAGGTGGTGCTTGCCGATAGCGAGGGCCTGCCCGAGCGCGCCACCGCCGTGACCGAACGCCTGATCACCCAGGACAACGTTGTCGCCATCGGCGGCGGCTATCACAGTTCGGTGGGCGTTGCGGCCAAGGAAGTGGCCGATGCGCGCGGCGTGCCGGTGGTCTTTGCCGAGACGTGGAACGACACCATCACCGGCGACAAGCACAAATACATCTTCCGCATCGCGCCGCTGTCCTCCTGGACCTCGAACATCAACTGGCAGTTCGCGCTGACCCTGCCGGACGTCAAGAAAGTGGCGATCCTGACCGAGAACACCGATTACGGCATCCCCGCCAGCCAGGAAACGGCCAAGGGGCTTGAGGCCAACGGCGTCGCCGCGACGATCTTTTCGGTCGATATCGGCACGCAGGATTACGCGGGCATCGTCGAGCGGATCAAGGCGGAAAACCCTGACATGATCATCACGCTGGTGACCGGCGAGGCGGCCTTCAACTTTACCCAGCAGGCGGCGGATGCAGGGATAGGGCCGATGGACCTGCCGTTCCAGACCGGGCAGGACGCACTTGAATCGGGCACCTACTGGACCAACGTGCCGGATGGGCAATACGCCTTTGTCCAGCGCATCGGCGTGCCGGAAAGCCAGTTCACCGACAAGGGCCGCGCCTTTGCCGCCGCCTACAAGGCCAAGACCGGCAAGTCGGACGTGGAAAGCTACGCGATGGAGGCCTACGATTCCATCGCCGTTCTGGCACAGGCGATCGAGGAGGCGGGCAGCACCGATGGCGATGCCATCGTCACCGCGCTGGAGAGCATCAGCCACGAGGGCACGCTGGGGCGGATCTATTTCGACTACGGGTTGAAGCGTGACCCGTCCGAGGACGGCAAGGGCGATGAATGGTGGCACCAGTGGCCCGATCCGGCCATCACCATCATCCAGTTCCAGAAAGAGGGGCAGGCCTCGACCGATGCGGCGATCGTCTATCCCGAGGCCTACAAGACCGCAGAGCCGATCTGGGTCAACCGGTAAGCGGGTCCGGGCCGGGAACCCCTCCCGGCCCGACCGTTCCGCTTGAAGCGCCGACCGTGCCAACGGAGGACTGATCCGTGCAGACACCCGAAATCTTCTGGACCGTCATTCTTTGGATGATCGGCTGGGGCGTGCTGGGCGCGGTGCTCTTGCGTCGTCGCTATCTCGCGCGCGATCTCGACACGTCCAACGTGCCGTTTGCGGGCGCAATGGCGGGCGCGGCCCTTGGCCCCGTGGGCGTTGGCCTTTTGTGGCTGCGCACGCCCGCGCTCAGCGCAAAGCTCACCACGGCGCTGGCACTGCTGGCGGTGGTGCTGATCGCGGCGGCGTTTTCCTTCGCCGATCCGGAAAACAACTGCGTCGCCAACGGTGCCTTTCGCGCCAGCCAGATCACCAACGGCATCATCATCGGCATCATCTACGGGTTTATGGCGCTTGGCCTGACGCTGATTTTCTCGATCCTTGGCGTGGTCAGCTTTGCACATGGCGAGTTCTACATGATCGGCGGGATGCTCGTTTACTACATCACTGTCGTGTGGTTTCCCGAGGCGGGGCCGCTCATGGGCGTGCTCGGAGCCTGTTTCATCGCCTTCTGCATCGGTGCGCTCTTCGAGCGGGCGATGCTCACGCCGATGTATAGTGGCAAGATCGATCGTCCGGTGGAATACGGCATCCTCGCCACCTTCGGGCTGGCATTTACGATGCAGTATTTCGTGCAGGCGGTGCATGGGGCGAGCCCGGTCAAGGTGCAACGGTTCATCGATTTCCCGCGCTTCGAATGGCCCGCCGGGACCGAGACACCGGTGATCGAGACCAGCCGGGGCAATCTCACGCTGTTCGATACGGTCTCGATCTCCAATCCGCGCTTCACCGCAGCCGTGACCTGCATTCTCGTCCTGCTGGCGCTGCTCTACCTGCTGCACCGGACCTGGACCGGCAAGGCGCTGCGCGCGGTCAGTCAGGACCGCGACGCCGCCGCCATCGCGGGCATCGATCCCAACCGCATGAACATGCTGGCCTTTGCGCTTGGCGGGATGATCGCGGCGCTGGCGGGCGCGCTTCTGGTGCAGGCGTTTTCCTGGTTGCCGCAGGTGGGGGCCATTCCGGCGATGCGGTCTTTCGTCATCGTGGTTCTGGGGGGCCTCGGCTCGCTGCCCGGTGCCTTTGTCGGCGGCATCATGGTGGGGCTGGTGGAGGCGGCGGGAACGGGCTGCATCCCCGACGCGCAAAAGGCCGCCTCCTATATTCCGGCTTACGGCATGATCGTGCTGACGCTGACGCTGCTCTTGCGGCCCACGGGGCTATTCGGGCGGCGGTTCTCGTCGGGCATGCACGGGCAGGGAGGCTGAGATGCGACAGGTTCCCAATATCGCCGGTCTTTGCCTCGTGCTTTTCTTCGCGGCCTTCCCGCTGGTCTATACGGGCGGCAATTACGACTATGTCATGCATGTCCTCATCACCGGCTTTTTCTACGCGATCCTCGCGTCAAGCTGGTCGATGCTGGCAGGCTATGCCGGGCAATTCAGCTTTGGCCACATGGCCTTCATGGGGATCGGGGCCTATGGCGCGGCGCTTTTCAGCCATTATTTCTACATCACCGCCGCGCCCACCGGCACCTGCACCGAGTTTGCGTTCTTCGGCAACTGGCTGGTGATCAAGAACGCCATCGGCGTCACCTCGACCACGCTGACGCAGGATTGCCTGCAACAAGCGATCACCGAATGGGGCGACAGCGTGCGGGTCTGGCGGATGCCGGTGCTTCTGGGGATCGTGCTGGGCACGGTGGCAGGCGGACTTTCGGGGCTGCTGGTGGGGCTTCTGGTGCTGCGGCTGCGCGCGGCCTATCTCGCGCTTTTCACGCTGGGTTTCTCGGAAATCATCAAGGCGGTGATCTCGGCCGAGATCGACATCACGCGCGGTCAGGCGGGGATGGTGCTTCCGGCGCTCTTCGATGACGGGGTCACGATCCTTGGCACCGAGTTCACCCGCACCGACAAGATACCGCCCTATTATGCCATGTTCGGCCTGCTGCTGTTGTGCCTTCTGATCCTGACATGGCTCGCCCGCTCGCGCTTTGGCCTCTTCGTGCGGGCGCTGCGCGAGGATGCCGATGCCGCCGCCGCATTGGGCGTCAACACCACGCGCTACAAGGTGTTTGTCTTTACCATCACCACCGCCATGGCCGCGGCGGCAGGTGCGGTGCAGGCGCATTACATCCAGATCGTCACGCCCAACATGCTGTTCCTGCTGCAAATGTCACTTGTCGTGGCGATGGCCGTGATCGGCGGGGTGGAAAACTTCGTCGCCGCCGCGCTTGGGGCGATCTTTCTTCAGGTCATGCTCGAGCTGATGCGCACAAGCTTTTCCATCGGCGGGGTGACGGTGGACATGACCACATGGCGGCTGGTGTTCTTCGGGGTGCTGCTCATGGTGGTGCTGCGGTTTTTCCGCAACGGCCTTATCGCGCCGCTCATCGACTATTTCGCCCGCGCGGGCGTGGCCGAGGAAACCATCGCCAAACGCCGCGCAGGGGAGGCGCAGCCATGATCCATCTCAAGGTCACCAACCTGCACAAGAGCTTTGGCGGGCTGCACGTCCTCAAGGGCGTCAATCTGGAGGTGAACGGGCCGGAACTGATCGGTGTGCTTGGCCCCAATGGCGCGGGCAAGACGACGCTCACGAACATTCTCGACGGCGCGATCACGCCCTCCTCGGGCACGGTCTATCTCAACGGGCAGCGCATCGACCAGTTGCAGCCCTACGAGGTGGCGCGCGCGGGGCTGGGGCGCACGTTCCAGGTGACGCGCAGTTTCCGGCGCATGACGGTGCTGGAAAACCTCTATGTGCCCGCGCTGGCGCTCGGCCATATGAGCCAGGGGCGCGCGCTGACCGAGCGGGCGACCGAGGTGCTGGAGTTTCTCACCATCGACCACCTGCGCAACGAGTATGCGCGCGCGCTCTCGGGCGGGCAGCAGAAGCTGCTGGAACTGGGGCGGCTTTTGATGCTCGACCCCGATGTGATCATCCTCGATGAACCGTTCGCGGGCGTGCATCCCAAGCTGATGGAGGTGATCTATGCCTATATCCGGCGGATGAAGGCCGAGGGCAAGGCGATCATCCTCATCTCGCACCAGATGGACGCGATCTTTGCCCTGTCGGAGCGGCTGATCGTGTTGAATTTCGGCGAGCTGATTGCCGATGGCAAACCCGAGGACGTCAAGAACGACCCCGCCGTGATCGAGGCCTATCTGGGCCGCGACGACGAGGAGGACGCCGCATGACCGAGGCCGTTCTGGAACTGCGCGACCTGTCGGTGGGCTATTACCGCGATCTCAACATCCTGTCGGATCTGCACCTGACCGCGCGGCGCGGGCAGATCACCACTATTCTGGGCGCGAATGGCGTGGGCAAATCCACGGCACTCAAGGCCGCGTTCGGCTTTCTGCGGCCGTTTCAGGGCGAGGTGCTGCTTGAGGGCAAGAACATCATCGACATCCCCACCCATCGCCGCATCAACGAGGGACTGGCCTATATCCCGCAGCAACCGGGCGTGTTCAAGGACATGACGGTGGAGGAAAACCTGGAGCTTGGCGGCTGGACGTTCCGGCGCGACCGCGCGCAGATCCGCCGCAAGATCGAGGCCAATTACGACCGCTTCCCGGCGCTGCGTGACAAGCGCAAGCAGGCCACCGGCGAATTGTCGGGCGGCCAGCAACGTATGGTCGAGATCGGGCGCACGCTGATGGCCGAGCCGAAAATGCTTCTGGTCGATGAGCCGACGGCGGGGCTGTCAAAGCTGCTGGCGCAGGAGGTCTATGACATGCTGACCGATCTGCGCGACGAGGGGCTGACGATCCTGCTCGTGGATCAGGAAATCCGTCAGGCGCTCAAGATCGCGGATTATGTCTATGTGCTGGAGCTTGGGCGCAACAAATACGAGGGGCCGTCGTCGGATTTCACCGATCTGGAAAAGGCCTTCTGGGTGGCATGATGCAGGACACATCGCGGCTTTTCTACGGCTCCCGGCGCAGGCGGCCGCGCCTTGCCCGCGCGGAAGGCGTCTATATCGACGCGGTGGACGGGCGGCGCTGGCTTGACGGCTCGTCGGGGGCGATGGTGTGCAATATCGGCCACTCGAACCCGGCGGTGCTCGAAGCGATGCGCGCGCAGATGGAGGTGGCAACCTTCGGCTACCGGCTGCATTTCGAGACCGAGCCGGCCGAGGCACTGGCCGAGCGGCTGGCGGGGATCGCGCCCGAGGGGCTCGGGCGGGTGTTCTTCGTCTCGGGCGGATCGGAAGCGGTGGAATCGGCGCTGAAACTCGCGCGCAGCCATGCGCTTGCCATGGGCGAGGCGCAGCGGTGGAAGGTGATCTCGCGCTTTCCGTCCTATCACGGCTGCACGCTTGGGGCGCTCTCGGTCACGGGCTATGCGCCGATGACCGCGCCCTATGCGCCGATGATGGCCGCGATGCCGAAAATCCCCGCGCCGCGCGCCTGGCTTGACGGCCTGCCGCTCGATGACCCCGCGACGGGCGAGCATTACGCCGACATGCTGGAGGCGCAGATCCTGCGCGAAGGCCCCGAGACGGTGCTCGCCTTCATTGTCGAGCCGATCGGCGGGGCCTCGACCGGGGCGCTGATGCCGCCTGCGGGATATATGCGGCGCATCCGCGAGATTTGCGATCGGCACGGCGTGCTCTTGATCCATGACGAGGTGATTTCGGGCGGCGGGCGCACGGGGCGCTGGTTCTCGGGCGATCACTGGGGCGTGGTGCCCGACATGATCACGATTTCCAAGGGGTTCGGCGCGGGCTACATGCCGCTTGGCGCGCTGATCGCGCGTGACAGCATCGTGGAGGCGGTGCTTGACCACGGCAGCTATCCGCACGGGTTCACCTATGCCGGCAACCCGCTGGCCTGCGCGGCGGGGCTGGCGGTCATCGACGAGATCGAGCGCCAGGGCATGATGGCGAACGCCATGGCCATGGGCGATCTGTTGCGGTCCCGGCTGGAGGCGCTGATGCAACGCTACGAGATCGTCGGCGACGTGCGCGGCATGGGTCTTTTGCAGGCGTTCGAACTGGTCGCGGACCGCGAAACCCGCGCGCCGTTGCCCAAGCATCTGGATGCCCATGACCGGCTGGTGGAGGCGGCCTATGACGAGGGGCTGATCATCTATTCCCGGCGCTCGCGGGGCGGGCATGAGGGCGATCATTTCCTTGTCGCACCGCCGATGATCGTGACGCCTGCACAGGTGGACGAGATCATGGAGAAACTCACCCGCGCGCTTGACCGTTTCACCGCCGAGTGCGGGCTGTAGCATGTCCAGGATCATCCTGACCTGCGCCGTGACCGGCTCGATCCACACGCCCTCGATGTCGCCCTACCTGCCGTTTCGGGCAGAGGACATCGCCGATCAGGCGGTCGCGGCGGCCAAGGCGGGGGCGGCCATCCTGCACCTGCACGCGCGCGACCCCGAAACCGGCCGCCCCTCGGCGCGGGCCGCGCATTACATGGAGTTCCTGCCCGAGATCGCGCGGCGCTGCGCGGCGATCGTCAACCTGACCACGGGCGGCAGCGCGGTCATGAGCCTTGACGAACGCCTTGAGGGGCCGCTGGCGGCAGAGCCGGAAATGTGCTCGCTCAACATGGGCACGATGAATTTCGCGCTTTATCCCATGGCGGAGCGGATCACCGACTGGCGTTTCGACTGGGAAAAGCCGTTTCTCGAAGGCTCCGACGATCTGGTGTTCAAGAACACGCCGCGCGATATCGCGGCGGTCCTGCGCCTCATGGGCGAGGAGCGCGGCGCGCGGTTCGAGTTCGAGTGCTACGATACCGGCCACCTGACCATGCTGCGCCATTTCATGGATCGTGGCCTTGTGCGCGCGCCGGTCTTCATTCAGTTCGTGTTCGGTGTTCTGGGCGGCATGGCGGCCCTGCCCGAGAACCTGATCCATATGAAATCCCTGGCGGATCACTACTTTGGCGAGGACTATCTCTTCTCGGTGCTGGCCGCCGGGCGATACCAGATGCCGATGGCGGAAATGGCGGCGGATATGGGCGGGCATGTGCGCGTGGGGCTCGAGGACAGTTTGATGATCGCGCGCGGGCAACTGGCGCGCTCCAATGCCGAGCAGGTGGAGATGGTGCGCGACCTTGTCGAAGGGCTGGGGCGCGAGGTGGCGACACCTGACGAGGCGCGCGCGATGCTGGGGCTGAAAGGAGCGGATCATGTCCGGTTCTGACGTGGTCCGGGTGGCAAACCTCGAGGACATGCCCGCGCTCATGCACGCCTTGCAATCGCTCGCGCGCGACCTCGATGATCCCTTTCGCATGGAGGCGGCGACGCTTGAGGCGGCGCTTTTCGGCCCCTCCCCCCGTGCCTTTGCCCTGCTGGCGGGCGCGCAAGGGGCCGTTTTGGCGCAACCCAATCTCAGCACCTCGCTCGGCGGCACGGTCACCTTCGTGTCGGACCTGTGGGTGAGCGAGACCGCACGCGGCACCGGGCTTGGCCGCCGCCTGCTGGCCGCTGCGGCACAGGAAGGGGCGGCGCACTGGCAGGCGGTTGCGCTGCGCCTCACTGTCTATGAGGGCAACACGGGCGCGCGCGCTTTCTATGACCGGTTGGGCTTTGTCCTCCGCGCGGCGGATCGCAACGCGCTGCTCTCCGGCGACGCCCTCACCCGATTGATGGAGCAATCATGAAAGCGTTTCTCGACCCCCGCCAATCCGCCCATGACCCGCGTCACTTCATGGCCAATGGTGCCATCCTGCCCAACCCCGAGGTGCCCGCCCGCGTCGATATCCTGCGCGAAGGCGCCGAGGCGGCAGGGCTGCGCATCCATGCGTCCGAGGATCACGGGCAAGGCCCGATCGCCGCCATTCACAGCGCCGAATACCTCACCTTCCTGCGCTCCATCCACACCCGCTGGCAGCGGATCGAGGGGGCGGGGCCCGAGGTGATCCCCAATGTCCACCCCGCGGGCCGCTCCGACAGCTATCCGCGCTCGGCGGTGGGGCAGGCGGGCTATCATCAGGCCGATACCGCCTGTCCGATCGGGGCCGGGACATGGGAGGCCGCCTATTGGTCGGCGCAAACCGCGCTTTCCGGCGCGGCGGCACTGGCGGGCGGCGCGCGCGCGGCCTATGCGCTCTGCCGTCCGCCGGGGCATCATGCCTTCGGCGATCTGGCGGGGGGGTTCTGCTTTCTCAACAACGCCGCGATTGCCGCCGAACACTTGCGCGCGCGCGGCCTGCGCCCCGCCATCCTCGATGTCGATGTGCATCACGGCAACGGCACGCAGGGCATCTTTTATGCACGCGGTGATGTGCTGACCGTCTCGATCCATGCTGATCCTGCGCGGTTCTACCCGTTCTTCTGGGGCCATGCGCAGGAACGCGGGACGGGCGCGGGGTTGGGCGCGAACCTCAATCTGCCGCTGCCGCGCGGCACCGATGATGCGGGCTATATGACGGCCCTTGCTACGGCGCTGGAGCGGATCGCGGATTTCGGCGCGGATGTGGTCGTGGTGGCGCTTGGCCTTGACGCGCATGAGGATGACCCGTTTCAGGGCCTGCGCGTCACCACCCCCGGTTTCCGCGCCATCGCCGCCGCGATTGCAGGGCTTCACCTGCCGCTTCTGCTGGTGCAGGAGGGCGGCTATGTCTCGGACGCGCTCGGGCGTAACCTCACGAGTTTTCTCACCGGCATCACGGAAGGTGCGCAATGAAGATCGGCTATACCACGCTTTATTTGAAAAAGCGGTTCCCCCTGCGCATCTCGCGGGGCGAGATCACGGGGGGCGAGAACCTCTTTGTTTCGGTCACCGAGGGGGCGCTGACCGGCTGGGGCGAGATGGCCCCCGGCGCATCAGAGGGGGCCGCGACCGTGGCCGAGGGGCAGGCACAGCTTGAGGCGTTCTGCGCAAATGGCCTGCCCGGCTCGATTCATGAGACATGGGAGGCGGCGCAGGCGGCGGGTGTCGCGCCCTGTGCGCTGGCTGCCCTCGACATGGCGCTGTGGGACCTGCGCGCCAAGGAGGCCGGGATGCCGCTTTTCCGCCTGCTCGGCCTGCCCCGGCGCGGCGTGGTGTCCTCGGTCACGGTGGGGATCAACCCGCCCGAAGTGGTGCGCGAACGGGTGCCGCTTCTGCTCGCGCGCGGCGCGCGCGCGCTCAAGATCAAGCTGGGCAGCCCCGAGGGTTGTGAGGCCGACAAGGCCATGTTCGCCGCCGTGCTGGAGGCGGCAGAGGGCAGCGGCGCGGCCCTGCGCGTCGATGCCAATGGCGGCTGGTCGCTGGCGGATGCGCGCCACATGATGGGCTGGCTCGCCGCGCGCGGGGTGGAATATGTCGAACAGCCGCTGGTGCGCGGGGCCGAGGATCAATTGCCCTCCCTCTTCAAGGATCGTGCCTTGCCGGTTTTTGTCGATGAATCCTGCCGCTTTGCCTCCGACATTCCCGCCTATGCCGATGCCGTGGACGGGGTGAACCTCAAGCTGATGAAATGCGGCGGCATCACCGAGGCGCTGCGCATCGTCGCCACGGCGCGCGCGCTTGGCCTCAAGACGATGATCGGCTGCATGGGCGAAAGCTCGGTCGCCATCGCCGCCGGGGCCTCGCTCTCGGCGCTCTTCGATTATATCGACCTCGATTCCCATCTCAATCTCGACCCGGACCCGGCCAAGGGCGCGCCTTTCGTGGATGGCGTCACCCTGCCCGAGGACCGCCCCGGCCATGGAGGAGCCTTGAACCATGCTTGATGCGTCCCGACCCATTGCGCTTTATGCCGAGGCCACGATGGGCCAGCTCAACGCCAAGATGGCCGAGGGCATCCTGCGCTATGGCCGCAACCCGGTGGCGGCGGTGATCGACAGCACACAGGCGGGCCGCCGCGTGCGTGATCTCTGCCCGCTCGACAGCGACGTGCCGGTGGTGGCCACGCTGGAGGAGGCCGAGGCGCTTGGCGCGGAGGTGCTGGTTCTGGGCACCGCGCCGTCGGGGGGCCGCGTGCCGCCCGAATGGATGGCGATCCTGCGGCAGGCGGTGGCCGATGGCCTCAGCGTCGTCAACGGGATGCATGACCGGCTGGAGCCGGTTCTCGGCCCCGATCTGAAACCGGGCCAATGGGTCTGGGACCTGCGCGTGCCGCAGGGCGACATGCCCCCGATCGCCATGGCCCGCGCGGCAAAGCTCGACAATATCCGCGTGCTGATGGTCGGCACCGACATGGCCATCGGCAAGATGACGGCGGGGCTGGAGCTGACCCGCAGCTTGCAGGAAATGGGGCGCGACGCCGCGTTTCTGGCCACCGGGCAGACCGGCATCGCCATCACCGGGCGCGGCATTCCGCTCGATGCGGTGCGCGTCGATCACGCGGGCGGCATGGTCGAGCGGATGGTGATGGAGGCCGCCGCGCATGAGGTGGTGGTGATCGAGGGGCAAGGCTCGCTTTTGCATCCGGGCAGCACGGCAACTTTGCCGCTGATGCGCGGCAGTTGCTGCAACCGGATGATCCTGTGCCACCGGGCGGGGATGACAGCGCTCGATACATTGGACGAGGTGCGCGTGCCGCCCTTGCGCGAGGTGATCGCCCTCAACGAGGCGGTGGCGCGCGCGGCGGGCGCTCTCACGCCCGCGCGGGTGGTGGGCATCGCGCTCAACACCGCGCGGCTGAGCGTGGCCGAGGCCGAGGCCGCGTTGCGCGCCGTCGAGGACGAGACCGGCCTGCCCGCCACCGACCCGGTGCGTCAGGGGGCGATGCGACTGGCCGAGGCGGTGATGGCATGAGCGGCGCGCCCGAGTTGGGCCGCATCACCGCGCGCGGCACCCCGCGCGAGGTGGGGCGTGCCCTGGGCGAGGCGGGGCGCGCGGCGGTGCATCAGGTGCTGATCGGCGCGCCCTATTGGCAGGCCGTCACCGCGCCAGACCACCGCGCGGCGGTGGCGCGCATGGGGGACGGGCTGCGCACGCGGTTTCCGGCAATATGGGCGGAGCTTGAGGGGCTGGCCGAGGGCCTTGCCCTGCCCTTCGCGGAGGTGCTCGCGTGGAACTGTCGCGGCGATCTCGTCTCGAACGCGCCCGATGGCTGCACCACGGTGCTGTTGCCGGGTCCGGAGCCGGTGATTGCCCATAACGAGGACGGGCTACCGGGGTTTCACGGCCACGTCTTCCTTGCCGACGTGACGCCGGTGGGCGCACCCGGCTTTACCTCGTTCTGCTATCCCGGCTCTATCCCCGGCCATACCTTCGCCATGACCGAAGCCGGGCTGGTGCAGGCGGTCAACAATATCCGGCTGCGCGGCGTCGTGGCCGGGGTGCCGCGCATGGCACTGGGACGCGCGGCGCTTGGGTGTCACTCCCTTGACGAGGCGGCCGCGCATTTCAAAGCCAACAATGACAGCGGCGGGTTCCACATGGCCTTTGCGCAGGCGGGCGATGCACGCCTCCTGAGCGTGGAATATGGTGGTGGCGCGGTTTCGGTGGTGGAGGTGCGCGAACCGCAGGTCCATGCCAATCACGCCCTCCACCTGCACCTTGGCCCCGAGGGGCAGAGCATCACCCGCTCCTCTGCCGACCGGCAGGCGCGCGGCACGGCCCTTCTGGCCCAAGGCATCCTGAACCCGCTTGCCATCCTGCGCGATACGGGCGGCCCCGGCCTGCCCGTCTTTCGCACCGCGCCCGACGATCCCGACGACGAGAACACGATGGCGACAGCGGTGTTTCGGGTTCGCGCGACCGGAGTGGATTGGGAAGTGCGCGCGCAGGGCGAAATGGCGGTGGCGCATGCGGGTGAGGTTGCCCGCGGCTGATCCCCCCAAAACAAAGGACCCCCGCAAAAGCGAGGGCCCCCTGTCATTTCAATCCGACCGTCAGAGACCGGTGGTCACGTCGATCGTGTTGCCCTCTTCGAGCGTCACATAGGCTTTCTTGACGTCCTTGCGGCGGCCAAGCATGCCACGGAAGCGCTTGGACTTGCCCTTGGTGATGGTGGTGTTGACTGCCTTCACCTTGACGCCAAAAAGCGATTCCACCGCTTCCTTGATCTGCGGCTTGTTGGCCGCGATATCAACCTCGAAGACGATGGCCCCGTTTTCGGAAACCATGGTCGCCTTTTCGGTGATGACCGGCTTGCGGATCACGTCGTAATGTTCGGGTTTCGCGCTCATTTCAACCGAGCCTCCAGTGCTTCGACACCCGCCTTCGTGAGCACGAGCGTGTCACGCTTGAGGATGTCATAGACATTCGCGCCCATCGTGGGCAGCACATCGAGCCCCTCGATATTGGCCGCCGCACGAGCGAATTCGGCATTGACCGCGGCACCGTCGATGATCAGCGCGCGCTTCCAGCCCAGATCCTTGATCTGCTTGGCAAGGGTCTTGGTCTTGCCATCGCCTGAGGCCATGTCGATCACCACAAGCTCGCCTGCGCGGGCCTTGGCCGACAGTGCGTGCTTGAGGCCAAGCGCGCGCACCTTCTTGGGCAACTCATGCGCATGGCTGCGCGGAGTCGGGCCCTTGTAGATGCCGCCCTTGCGGAAGATCGGCGCGTTGCGGTCGCCGTGGCGTGCGCCACCGGTGCCCTTCTGGCGATAGATCTTCTTGGTCGAATAGCTGGTCTCGGACCGGGTCTTGACCTTGTGCGTGCCGGCCTGCGCCTTGTTGCGCTGCCAGCGGACGACGCGGTGCAGGATATCGGCACGCGGCTCCAGGCCGAAGATGTCTTCGCCCAGATCGACCGAGCCGGCCTTTCCGCCGTCCAGTGTGATCACGTCGAGTTTCATTCCTCGCCTTCCTTCTTCTGGGCCTCGATTGCGGCCTCGGCCTCCTTGAGGGCGGCCTCCTCGGTCGCGGCGGCTTCCTCGGCCAGACGCTTGGCTTCGGCTTCGGCCTCGGCGGCGGCCAGAGCGGCAGCCTCCTCGGCGGCGCGTGCAGCCTCTTCAGCAGCGGATTTCAGCGCCGCAGGCAGAATCGCGTTCTCGGGGAACGGTTTCTTGACCGCATCCTTGATCGTGACCCATCCGCCCTTGGAGCCGGGCACCGCGCCCTTGACCATGATCAGGCCGCGGTCGGCATCCGTGCGGACAACCTGGAGGTTCTGCGTGGTGACACGCGCCGCCCCCATGTGACCGGCCATCTTCTTGCCTTTGAAGACCTTGCCGGGGTCCTGACACTGACCCGTGGAGCCGTGGCTGCGGTGGCTGATCGACACACCGTGGCTGGCCCGCAGACCGCCGAAGTTGTGGCGCTTCATCGCACCGGCAAAGCCCTTGCCGATCGACGTGCCCGACACATCGACGAACTGCCCCGCGAAGTAATGATCGGCGGTGATCTCCTCGCCGACGGCGATGAGGTTCTCCGGCGCCACGCGGAATTCCGCGATCTTGCGCTTGGGCTCGACCTTGGCCGCCGCGAAATGGCCGCGCATGGGCTGCGTCGTGCGCTTGGCCTTGGCGGTTCCGGCACCGAGTTGCACGGCCGAATAGCCGTCTTTCTCAGGGGTGCGCTGTGCCACCACCTGAAGCTTGTCCAATTGAAGGACGGTCACAGGGATCTGCTTGCCGTCTTCCATGAAAAGCCGGGTCATCCCGACTTTTTTCGCGATCACACCAGAGCGCAACATCATCTTGCCCTCCTCAAACCGAAATCTGCACGTCCACGCCGGCCGCGAGATCGAGCTTCATCAGCGCGTCCACGGTCTGCGGGGTGGGATCGACGATGTCGAGAAGCCGCTTGTGGGTGCGGATCTCGAACTGGTCGCGGGATTTCTTGTTCACGTGGGGGCTACGCAGAACGGTGTATTTCTCGATCTTGTTCGGCAGCGGGATCGGTCCGCGCACCTGCGCGCCGGTCCGCTTGGCGGTGTTGACGATTTCCTGCGTGCTGGCATCCAGAACGCGGTAGTCGAACGCCTTGAGCCGGATGCGAATATTCTGGCCTTGCATTGAGATAGCCTTTCGCGGCGTTGGAGTTGATAGGAGGAAGGCCGGACCATCCGGCCTCCCTCTTCGAACCCTGAAGGTTGTTACACGAGGATTTTCGACACGACGCCTGCGCCGACGGTGCGGCCGCCTTCGCGGATGGCGAAGCGCAGGCCGTCTTCCATGGCGATGGGGGCGATCAG